>CAZQJR010000157.1:0-10938 GCA_964592825.1 uncultured archaeon
GAGGAGTTCATAAGATGGGTCGATACGGCGAAGAGGAGGATAGGGGAAATAGGGGCGAAGAGGATAAAAGATGGTTACGTGGTGATGACCCACTGCAACTCCTCCTCGGCTTTGTCTGTCATAAAGACCGCGCACAGGCAGGGGAAGGAGATAGAGGTAATAGCGACGGAGTCGAGGCCGAGGTATCAGGGGCATCTGACCGTTAAAGAGTTAAGCGAGGAGGGGATTCCGGTCACGCTGATAGTGGATTCGGCAGTCAGATACTTCATGAACGAAGTCGACTGCGTGGTCGTCGGCGCGGATACGATAACCGTCAACGGGGCGTTGATAAACAAGATTGGAACGTCCCAGATAGCCCTCGCCGCGAAGGAGGCGAGAGTTCCGTTCATGGTCGCCGCGGAGACTTACAAGTTCAGTCCAAAGACGCTGTTCGGTGAGCTCGTGGTTATAGAGGAGAGGGATCCGAGGGAAGTCGCTCCAGAGGATATACTATCGCTTGAGAAAGTTAGGGTCAGGAATCCGGCCTTCGACGTGACTCCGAGGGAATACATAGATCTAATAATAACGGAGATAGGAGCCATACCGCCCGAGATGGCCTACATAATCATAAGGGAGAGGCTCGGTTACGTGGGGTTGGAGTACGAAGAGATAAAGATCTCCGCAAAGCACTTCGATTGAGGTGGTGGTATGAGGGTGATAGCGTTCGTAGGTCTTCCCCTGAGCGGGAAGAGTACTGCAGCTAAGGTGGCGGAGGAGATGGGGATTCCCGTGGTTTGCATGGGAGACGTGGTCAGGGAGGAGGCGAGGAGAAGGGGGTTACCGCAGACAGATGAGAACTTGGGTAGGATAGCGGAGGAGCTCAGGAGGAAGGAGGGGATGGACGCAATAGCCAAGAGGTGCATTCCAATCATAAGGGAGAAGGGGAAGGAGCTCGGAGTGGTAGTGGTGGACGGGATCAGGGGGATTGCCGAGGTGGAGAGGTTCAAGAAGGAGTTCGGAGACGACTTCGTGCTGATAAACATCGAAGCTCCGCTCGAAATCAGATTCGAGAGGGCTTTGAAGAGGAGGAGGAGCGACGACATAAGCAGCGTGGAGGAGCTAAAGAGGAGGGACGAGAGGGAGCTGTCTTGGAACATGGGAGAGGCCATGAAGATGGCCAACTTTACGATAGAGAACGTCGGCGGGCTTGAGGAGTTCAAGGAGAAGGTCAGGGGGATATTGGAGCAGTTGACGAAGAGGGTGGAGGTCGAGATCGAAACGGACGTACACCCGACTGAGGACGTGGACAAGGTCGTTCAGGCGGTGAAGAACCTGTTTCCGGATGCGGAGGTGAGCGTCAGCGAGGGAAAGCTGAGGGCGAGGGCGTGGGATCTGAGGAAGTTCAGGGATCTTCTGAGGAGACAGAGGATACTCGACACCGCGAGAACGGAACTGTTGAAGGGGATGAGTGGGAACGAGATAACGATCCTTCTTAACAAGCAAACCGCCTTCGTGTCCAAGGTGAACTTCGCCGACGAGGATGCTATACTGTCCCCCATAAGGGTAACGTTCAGGGTTTACGGAGTTCCCATGGGCAAGTTCGTCGATTACCTCGCTCCACCCACCAAGGCGGGAAGGCCGGTGAGGGAGGTGGACACTCTATGGGGATAGTCTTCTGAATCCCGTTCCCTCCCCCTGCAACCTTCTAACGATCTCCCCAGCCGTCCTCTCGTCTTCCGCTTTGGCAACCACCCTCACCCTACCGAGCTCGTTCCTGAACCCGCACACGCACGTCCTACTCTTAGTTCCCTCCTTGGCGTACAGGTATCTTCCGCACCTAAGACACCTGAACACCACGAACAATTTCCATCCCCCCGTTTATCAAAGCGAATACGAAGGTTATCAGAGCGGACGCGAAGAAAACGTAGTCTATCGAATGAACGGCGATTTCTGATGCGAAGATGGGGCCGAGGGTTTGGCCTATCCTTATCATAGAACTGTATGCCGTCGTAACCGCTCCCCTGTTCTCTATAGGAGCGACCGAAACTACGAGGTTTTGGAGAGAGGGAAGTACCGTTCCGTGCCCGAATCCGAATAGTGAAAGGGCGAGAATTACGAGTTCCAGATTGGGGGAGAGGGGAAGGAGGAGAAACGCGAGCGTGTAGCTTAGGAAGCCCATAACGACTACGCCCCACCCGAACTTGGCGACGAAGTGATCCAAGTTGGACGCGACGACTGCGACGAGCAGGAATGTGAACGCTATTATCGTTCCCCTCCCTTCCGGCCCTATTCCGAACCTATCCTCGAGCAGGAAGGAGAGGTAGATCGTTACGGCTCCGTAGGTTACCAAAAACACCGCGCAACCCGAAAGGAATCCTACGAGCACTCTCGAACTCCTTAGTATCTTTAGGCTGTCTTTCAGGTATTGTAGGAACGGCACCCCTTCTCCAACCTCTGGACAGTCCATAGTTAGGGCGAGGATTCCTACGGGTATGGCGGCGGCGAAGGACAGGAAGGGCAACCTCCAATTCACGCTCGCGAGAACACCGCCCAAGAAGGGAAAACATGCGAGTCCCAAGCTCAGAACTCCCGCGTTGTAACCGAGCAACTTGGTTCTCTCCGTTCCGTCGTAAAGGTCACCTATCAGGGTTATGGCGAGGGAAGTCAGAGCGGAACCTCCCATCCCCTGAAGGAACCTCAGCACGAGCATGAGTTCGAAGTTCGCGAACGCACACGCGCTACCCGATATTCCGAAGAGGAACAGGCAGGGAACTACGACCTTCTTCCTACCGAACCTGTCCGCGAGCATACCCATTACGGGGGCGAGAAATATTCCGGGGAGGGTGAAGGCCGTTACGAGCATCGCCACCTCCACGTCCGATATCCCCAGACCCCTCTTTATCTCCGGAAACGCGGGGGAAAGTATTGACACGCCTATGATTCCGATGAGGGTTATTCCGAAGATTATCGCCACGTTCCTGTCCATCATTTCACGCTCTCGTTGAGGGCTTGAAGCAGCCTACCAAGCCTATCGAGCATCGTCCCGAACTCGGTCCAGTTGCCCTCCCTCGCCCCCTCCACGGCCTTCTTGTAAACCTCAACGCACTCCCTGACTATGCTCCCTATCGGCTTCGTCACGTTCTCCCTAACCTCCCTCCCGAATACTGCCTTCAACGCCTCTTCCAGCGTCGGTTTCATTACGAGCTTGTCGTCGTACGCTACTATTACGCCCCTAAGCTCGGGGATCTGAGTCTCTTCCGCCTTTAGGTACACCGGCTCAACGTAGATTATCGATCCCTCTATGGGTATGACGAGCAGGTTGCCCCTTATGACCCTCGATCCCACCTGTCCCCAGAGCGTGAATAGCTTCGAAATTACTGGATTCTGGTCTATCCTCGCCTCTATCTGCATCGGTCCGAACACGAGCTTACCCTTGGGGAACTCGTAAACCAAAATCTGCCCGTAGTTCCTGTCGCATCTCGCGCACATCCACGCTATCATGTTCTCCCTACCCTTGGGAGTGAAGGGTAGCATGAGGACGAACTCCGGCTTTCCGTCCAAACTTAGGATCACGTAATATGGCTCCATCCTTATCCTCTTCCCCTCGTATATCTCGTAGGGTATGTCCCAAACGTCCTCCCTGTTGTAGAAGGTTTCGACGTTCTTCATGTGGTAAACCGCGTAAACCTCCGCCTGAATCTCGAACAGATCTACGGGGTAACGTACGTGCCTCCTCTTCTCCACCCCCATGCCGTGCTTGAAGATGGGAAACGCCCTCTCGAGCGTCCTCACAACGGGCTCGTTATTGACCACGTAGAAATCCACAGTTCCGTTGTAGGCGTCTACGAACACCTTCACTGAGTTCCTGACGTAGTTTATCTCCCCCAACTTCGTATCGTACTTCGCCGAATACGGGAAATCGTCGAGGGTAGTGTAGGCGTCGATTATCCAGTAGAGCCTTCCGTTTATAACGGCCACGTACGGATCTTCGTCGTATTCGAGGAAGGGGGCGATGGTTTTAACCCTGTCGAGTATGTTCCTGTGTAGGAGTATCCTGCTGTTGGATGTTATGTACTTGCTCAAAACTATGTTTACGTCCCCGAACCTCATCGCGAACAGCAACCTGTTGAGCCCGCTCAGCCTAACCCCCGCCTTGCCGCGATAAGTCGTGAAGACGTTCTTACCGCCGAGGGGGTAGTCGAACTCCTTCTGCTTGGTGTCCACTATCACGTAATCGTCGGTGAGTTCTCCGAAGTATATCCTCGGCTGCGTTATCCTCAACTTCCCTTTCGGCGGTATGTCCTCGACGACGAACTCCGGAAGACCCTCCTTGGAAACAGCGTTGACGGGAGCCATCACTATCCCGTAACCGTGGGTGTAGATCAGGTGCTCGTTTACCCAAGTCTTGGCGGCGCTCGGGAGGAGGGAAGTTGAGAGCTCCCTCGCGGCCACCATAACCTCCGTGTACTTCCCATCTATGACGTATCTGTCAACGTCCACGTCGTGTATGACGTAGTAGGGTCTTATCTGTTGAAGCTGCTTGAAAACCTCCTTTATCGGACGGTGATCCCAGAGCCTTATGTTCTCTATCGTCCCCCTGTTTTTCTCGACCTTTTCCATCGTCAAATTCTCGTAAACTGGATAAAGTCTGCTTTTTACTTCGTCGAGCCCGTAGGCGAAGTTAGTGTAGTTTATTCCGTAACCAATGTACTTCCACTCCATCCTGAGCTCGTTGGGTTCGACCTTGAACTTCTGAAACGTGAAGGGAACGAAGATCAGCGCGAGTATCAGCAGAACGACGAAGGATACGAAAATAAATCCCAAACTCTCGAAGCCGTTTCTGCCGTAGTAGAGAGACGCTATCCCGAATCCGACCGATACTACGGACATACACGTCATTGCGGGAATTAGGACGTGCACGTCAACCCAGTTAGCACCCGAAACCACGTGGTGCTGGGACGTTAGCAGGTCGTACCTCGAGACGAAGAGGTAAGATGAAGTCAAGAGGAAGGAGAAGAAGGAAAGAATTGCGAGATGAGTGTATCCAGCCTGCGGAAACACCCCCTTCAGTTCCTCGAAGCTCGTCACCCACCTGAAGACGTAGGCGTAGTAGAGGAGGGACACAACGAAGCAGAGGAATACGTCGATGGCCAGGAGGGTGAGCAGCAGCTTAACGAAGGGTAACCTGAAGACGTAGAAGGATACGTCCTCGTGAAATATGGGATCCCTCATGCCGAATTTCACGCCGTAAAGGAAGTATACGAGGTCGAGCCACTTGGAAGAGAAGGCGTAGGCGACGATCAGAGAAATTATCGCATCGACCGCGTGACGATACCTCACCGGCTCTCCCAGAAACTCCTTCGTCGCCCTCTTCAACATGAAGGCGTTCAGCGTGAGGGAGATTAGGGTTAGGGAGAACGCGATTAGGAAGAGTAGGAGCCTGTATTCGATCATCCTAACGAAAACCGATCCGTAACCCAGCGATTCGAACCACAGGTAGTCCGTGTAAACGTAAACCGAGATGTAGCACAGCAGCGTAAGAGTCGAGATTAAAATGAGGGGGAGGGCGGTACGGTTCATGGAAATATTTCGGTCTCACCCCATATATTTCCGTTATGCAAGCGGTTTCTTCACGAACTCCCTCAGAAATATCGTGGCGTAGCATCCCTTCGGCAGGAAGAACTCGAAGGTTATCGATTCGTCAACTCGAACGTTTAGCCCCGTATGCTCTATCAGCACGTCCGCAACTCTAAAGCTTCCCTTGGACGAGAACTCCTTAAACTCGTGCTTGAAATCGCTCAGATTCACTCCGTCCTCCTCCAAGAACTCCCTTATCTTGCGGGAAGTCCAGTCGTCGCCCAACTCGGTTTCGTAGCCGGGCAGTGGTATTGCAAGGGATGCCCTCCTCCTTTCGATAAGAAACCTGACCCTTCCGAAGTTATGCTCTCTCACCCTGACGTAATCTTCCGCAAAGCGGTAATGGGTGTCTATCTCGACGAAGTCCACCCAATCCCCCTTTTCAACTTCCTTTAGATTCCCGAACTCCTTTATCCTCGCAGAAAGAACCCTGTTGAACACGTAGGATTGATAGGCGTGGACGAACATCATCTTCAGGTTTTGGGGGAGTGATAGCAGTGCCTCTTTCTCGCTCTTCCCCTCCCTCAACTTTTGCAGAAGATTTCTCTCGTATCTCAAGTATTTGGGAAGCTCTCTCAGTCCGAACTTTGCATCCCTCGTCTCCCAAAGTATCTCCCTTATCTTTCGAACCTCTTCATTCTCCCCTTCGAAAGGCTTCGCTACGTAGATCCAGAAGGCGGTCTCGTAATCCCTCTTCAGCACGTGCAGACCTACCTCGTGGGTTATGAACCTTATCGAGCCGAACCTCTGCAAGCCGAAGAAGTTCGGAGTTCCCTTCTCCTCGAGCTCCCTTCTAATCCTCTCTACTCTATCTCCGTCCTTGGCGTTCCTTACCACTATCCTGAATCGATTTCCTATCAGATCCCCGAGCCTTATGTCCCTGTTGGATTTACCCAGCACCTCTATCTCCGCATCCTTGATCTTCAGATTTTGCAATCTTTCCAACTGTTCATCTTTTAGCCCGCTTATGGCGAAGTATTGCACCGTAACCGCTCTCTTGTCCTTCGTCCCGGCGTAGTGAATTCTCTTCTGGCTTATTCTGAGGGCGTTCGCCAGAGCCCGAACGAAGTTCATCGTGTCCCAGTTGACCTTCCTAACCCTGATTATCGTAAACCTCCCCTCTTCGCTCAACTTAAGATCAGCAACCTCCTCGACGTAGAAATCTTCGAGACTGAGCTTGACGTCGCCGTCTATTCCCTCTTCCTTCGTTATGTATGCGGTTATGCCGACCTTCTCCTCCACGTTTCAAAGAGAGGGGAGGGGGTTAAATTTCTTAACCAAACCTTGCCACTGTATGTCATGATAGGTAACACGTTCGGCTTCATGTTCAGGGCGACGACTTGGGGAGAGAGTCACGGGAAAGCGGTTGGTTGCATCGTCGACGGCTGTCCGGCTGGGTTGGAGTTGAGCGAGGAGGACGTTCAGAGGGAGCTCGACAGAAGAAAACCGGGGGGAAGGTTGGCTTCTCCGAGGAAGGAGAAGGACAGGGTCAGGATACTTTCGGGCGTTTTCGAAGGAAGGACTTTGGGGACACCTATTTCTATGATCGTGGAGAATGTTGATGTCAATTCGAAGCCCTACGAGGAGATCAAGGATCTCTTTCGCCCCGGACACGCGGACTTCACGTATTGGGCCAAATTCGGGATAAGGGATTGGAGGGGTGGTGGAAGAGCTTCGGCGAGGGAAACCGTCGGAAGGGTGATGGCGGGGGCGATAGCGAAGAAGATCCTCGAGAGGTTTGGCGTTAAGGTTTTTGGCTACACCAAGGAGATCGCGGGGATAAGTTGCGACGTTTCCGGGATGGATGCGGAGGAGATAATTAGAAAAGCTGAAAGCAATCCCGTCAGATGCCCTGATGAGGAGAAAGCGAAGCTGATGGAGGAGGCGATTTTAAAGGCGAGGGGCGAGGGAGATAGCGTTGGAGGTATCGCGGAAATCGTGGTGAAAAATCCGCCGGCCGGGTTGGGGGAGCCGGTGTTCCTGAAGCTCGACGCCTATTTGGCCTTTGCGGTGATGAGCGTTCCTGCTGTGAAGGGAGTTGAGATAGGCGCTGGCTTCAGGGTTGCAGAGATGAGGGGGAGCGAGAACAACGATCCGCTCGTGATTAGGGATGGCAGAATAAGGTTCGCATCGAACAACGCCGGAGGGATCTTGGGAGGTATCTCGAACGGAGAGGACATCGTTATCAGAGCGGCGATAAAACCAACGCCATCGATCTCTAAGCCTCAGAGAACTGTCAATTACAGAACAATGAGGGAGGAGACGATCGTAATAAAGGGGAGGCACGACCCGTGCATAGTTCCGAGGGCGATTCCGGTGCTCGAGGCGATGGTGGCTTTGGTAATAGTGGACTGCATGATGATGCAGGGGTTGATCCCTCGATCTTTCGTCTGAAGATTCTTCAAAATCTCAGCCCATTTTATGAATATTTATGAACTTTTATGAGTTATTCCTAAAAATCGTTAAAAAACATCATAAAGGGCGATGGATTATGCTCAGCGCCGCCGATACCGCGTGGTTGCTCGTAGCGACGGCCTTAGTGATGCTGATGACCCCCGGAGTCGGGCTATTTTACGCTGGGATGGTGAGGAGGAAGAACGTGGTGGCTATGATCACGCTGAGCATAATATGCATGATAGTAGTCGGAATCCAGTGGGTCGTTTACGCATACTCCTTGGCGTTCGGCAAAGACGTGGCGGGATTCATAGGAGATATGAGCTACTTCATGCTGAACAACGTCGGTCTTGAGCCCGTCAAGGGAATGACCATTCCGCACTTGCTCTTCATGATATATCAGATGATGTTCGCGATAATCACGCTTGCCATAATAACGTCAGCGGTAGCCGAGAGAGTCAAGGTTTCGTCGTTCATAGTCTTTGGAATCCTCTGGATAACGTTCGTTTACGCCCCCTTCGCCCACTGGCTCTGGGGCAACGGATGGCTGGCGAAGCTCGGAGCTTTGGATTTTGCGGGAGGAATGGTAGTTCACGTTAGCTCCGGATTCGGAGCTTTGGCGTTGGCTTTCGTAATAGGAAGGAGGATGGGATACGGGGAGTATTCTATGGAACCGCACAACATTCCTCTAACGCTGATAGGCGGTGCACTGCTGTGGTTCGGATGGTTCGGATTCAACGGTGGTAGCGCTTTGGCCGCTAACGGATTGGCCGTAAATGCAATCGTGGTAACGTTCGTAGCCTCTTGCGTTGCGGGAGCGGTTTGGATGGTGACGAGCTGGATAAAGGAGGGCAAGCCGGGTAGCTTGAGCATAATCAGCGGAGTGATCGCAGGATTAGCCGCTATAACGCCAGCTGCCGGCTTCGTGGACGTGAAGGGAGCGATTGCGATAGGGCTCGTAGCTGGGATCCTATGCTACATAGCGTTGGACTTCAGGGTCAGGAAGGGAATCGATGAAAGCTTGGACGCTTGGGCGATTCACGGCATAGGGGGAACTTGGGGTAGCTTGGCGGTGGGTCTGTTCGCCACCAAAGCGGTTAACGATTACGCCGGCTTGCTATATGGCAACGTCGCATTGCTGAAGGCTCAAATCGTAGCCGTGATTGCGACCGTGATCTACGCCTTCGTTGTCACGTACGTCCTCGCCAAGATCGTCGACGTCGTTATGGGATTGAGGGTAACGAGGGAGGAGGAGTACGTAGGGTTAGACGTATCGCAGCACGGGGAGGTGGCGTACACATGAAGATGGTTTTGGCGATAATAAGGCCCGAGAAGCTTGAGGACGTAAAGAGAGCTTTGGAGGAAAAAGGATTCGTCGCGATGACCATCAACGAGGTCAAAGGTAGAGGTGAGCAGAAGGGGATCACTCTGCAGTTCAGAGGTAGAACGATGGAGGTCGATCTACTCCAAAAGATCGAGATATTCCTCGTTGTGAAGGATGAGGATGTCGATGCGGTTGTGGACACCATCGTCAAGAGCGCGAGAACCGGTAGATACGGAGATGGAAAGATATTCGTCCTACCAGTGGAGAAATCTATAAGGATCAGAACTGGCGAGGTTGAGACTTAAATTTATTTTTTCGTTATTAATGATTATATCTAATAAATTCTAAACAAAATTTATAAAAAATATTTAATCTTACATCATACAAAAAGATTACGTGTCCTTAAGCCTTCCGTAAAGGTAGTCGTCGTACGCCTGAAGATCCAGAAGCCCGTGACCGCTGAAGTTGAACAGGATGACTTTTTCTTCTCCTTGCTCCTTCGCCTTCAGAGCTTCGTCTACCACAACCCTTATGGCGTGGTTGGTTTCCGGAGCGGGAACGATTCCCTCAGTTCTTGCAAACAAAACACCAGCTTCGAACGTTGGAATCTGCTTTACAGCCCTCGCTTCAATTATCCCATGCTTGACGAGCATGCAGAGAGTTGGAGCGTCTCCGTGATACCTAAGCCCACCAGCATGGATCGGTGGTGGAATGAAATCGTGTCCGAGGGTGAACATCTTGAGCAGAGGCGTCAATCCGGCGGTGTCGCCGTAATCGTACTTGTATTCTCCCTTCGTCAGCGTTGGGCATGCAGTCGGCTCTACCGCCACTATTCTAACGTCCTCTCCCCTCATCTTGTCCCTCACGAACGGATAGCAAAGTCCGGCGAAGTTGCTTCCACCACCTACGCAACCCACGATTACGTCGGGCTTCTCATCCAGAAGCTCAAGCTGTTTCTTCGCCTCAAGCCCTATAACGGTTTGATGCATCAGAACGTGATTCAGAACGCTTCCGAGGCTGTAGTTGGTGTTATCGTGCTTCACAGCGTCCTCTATAGCTTCGCTTATCGCTATTCCCAGACTTCCCGGATTGTCCGGGTCTCGCTCTAAGATCTTTCTTCCCACCTCAGTTCTATCGCTCGGAGAGGGGATCACCTCCCCTCCCCAAGTTTCCATGAGAACCCTCCTGTAGGGCTTCTGGTGATAGCTCACCTTGACCATGTAAACCGTGCATTTGAGATCGAACAGCCTCGTGGCGAAGCACAGAGCGGATCCCCACTGTCCGGCTCCTGTTTCTGTAGTGAGCCTCTCTATTCCCTCTTTGGCGTTGTAGTAAGCCTGAGCTACCGCGGTGTTTGGTTTGTGACTCCCCGGCGGACTCGCACCCTCATATTTGAAGTATATCCTCGCTGGAGTTTTCAGGGCTTTTTCGAGCCTCTCCGCCCTTATGAGTGGAGTCGGACGCCAGATTGAATACACCTCCCTGACCTCCTCGGGAATCCTTATCCAGCGGTCTTCCGCGAACTCCTGCCTTATCAGTTCCATCGGAAAGATCGGCTTCAGATCCTCCGGCTTGACCGGCTCCTTCGTAACCGGATGCAACGG
>CAZQJR010000158.1:0-6566 GCA_964592825.1 uncultured archaeon
CGTTCCGAAAGCGACTGTTATCAGCGTCAGGGGCAGTCCGATCTTAAGATAGTCCCCGAAGGATATCCTGACCCCCAAGCTGTCCGCGGTTTCGGCGACTATTACGTTGGCGACGCTACCGATGAGGGTGAGGTTGCCCGCGAACGTGGAGGCCATCGCGAGAAGGTACGCGAGCTTCTTCGTCTTCACCATCGGCAGAGCCACCATGACGAAGGGGACGTTGCTTATCAGGTTGCTCAGGATCACCGTCGCCCCGCTGAACATCACGTAATCCTTGAGGGTCACGACCCTCATCCCCTCGAGCCCCTTCATCCACCCTCCCTTCTCAAAACCCGCAACGACGACGAACAGTCCGGCGAAGAAGACGAGAAGGTTCCAATCTATGTTTCTCATCACGTCCTTAGGCCTCTGCCCGCCGAAAACCATCGCGAGGGTCGCACCAATCAGAGCCGCGACGGGAGGTGGGAAAACCTCGCTTACGAACAGAAAAACCGTTATTCCGAGGATTACGAGCATCCTGATCATCATCGGCTTATCCGGCTCGAATTCGAACTTCTTGGGTTTCATCGCCTTTACGTCGGATCCGAATATTGCGAGGAGGGTGAGGTAGCAGATAAAGAGGGAAACGAGGGATACGGGAAGGAGAACCCTCAGAAATTCCGTGAATGGTATGTGGAGCTTCATAGCTATCAGCATGTTCTGGGGATTGCCCACTATCGTCGCACAGCTTCCTATGTTCGCCGAAGTTGAGAGGGCGAGGAGGAGGGGAATCGGGTTCATTTCTGAAAGAACGGCCATCCTGACTACTATCGGTGTCATGAATATGCATACGACGTCGTTTACGAGAAAGGCCGAAAGGAATCCGGATATGAGCACGACTGCGAGGAGCAACTTCCTCCCGCTCTTGGCCTTCGAAACCATCTTGCCCGCGACGAAGTCGAAGAATCCCGATTTGCCGAGGTAGGAACTCACGACCATCATCCCGAACAACAGCACGATCGTATCGTAATCGACGCTCTCCACCGCCTGCTTCAGGGATAGAACCCCACAGGCTATCATCGCGGTGGCGCCTATGAGCGCGATGGATGCCCTGTCGAACTTGGGAAACATCTTCTGAAACGCGATGAGGAGGTAGGTGATCGCGAAGATCAGGAGCTCGAGCATCGTCTGTCGTATCTCACCATCCGTATTATGCTTTACCATCCATCCGCGGTTACAGAAAAATTTAAATAGTTTTGTTTGTAACTTTACAATCAATGAAGTGGGCAAAGGTAATACCGCTTTTGATCTTACTCTTCACGGTCGTCTCAGCTGGCAACGCGACGGAGTTCAAGATGGCGCCGATAGTGAAGATAAGACCGCTCAACGACGTAATAAGGAGAGGGCAACCGACGTTAATCGAGTTTTACTTCAGCAACCCATCGCTAAACGACGTTCCCCTTACCGTGGAAGCTTACATATCCGTTCCATCGGGCGTTCACATATCCGCGGAAGGATTCTCATCCGATTCGGGGGCTGGAACCCTGCACGGACGTTTCGTTGTTCCACCGGGAAGCAGTAGGGTTATTCACGCCGAGGTAATAGGAGCCGAAAAGGGCGAGTACTTCGTTCACGCCGTTGCGGTGTATTATGCCGACAACGAGACGAACGATTACAAGCAGATAAGCCTGACTCATCCGTTCAAAGTCGTTGAACCCATAGAAACGTTTAGACTTCCGAGAGTAGATCCGACGCTTATAGTGCTGATCGCTGTGGTGCTCGGGGGTATTGCGGTGATATTCGCCGTCAGAAGAAAACCACCGCAGGTGAGAATAGAGGAGTGACCGGAAATGGGAAGGAAGGTGACCGTGGAGGGGGAGTGCGATGTTACGATAAAGAGAAGGGGAAAGAATTCCCTAATTTTTTTGAGGCGGGTGATCGATCAGATGGAGATAAGGGTGGAGAGCCCCATGAACGATCTCGAAACCGCCTACGTTCTCAGCGGTGTGGACGTGATCGATACGTTGCACAAGCTGGCCCCTGACGTCATAATTTCCGCCACGCAGACCAAGGTATACGCCGTAACCGAAAGGAAGATCGAGCACGTTTTGAGGGAGAGAGAAGACGAGCCGAAGATTGTCGTGGACGTTCACACCCATCCTTTGGGGGTTGCGGAGCCATCCGAAGACGATAGGAGGAATATGAAGAAGGTAGCTGAGGCTTTCAGGAAGAGGATTCCGGGCGTCAAAGTGTATTTCGGAGTTCACGCGTTTTCGGAGGAGAAGTTGGGAAGGAGAAGAGAGCCGGTTGCGAGGGGGAATAGGATAGTGTGGAGATCCCTAACGAGGGAGCACGAGGTGGCGATATTCGACGAGAACGGAAGACCGGTGGTGGTCGAAATATGGTCAGACCGATATTCCTGATACTCCTCCTTCTCATCCTACCCGCGCAAGCGAAACCACCCCACCCTCCGCCACCTCCCGCTCCACCAAAACCACCTAACCCCAAGTTGGACGTGTTCCTAAGCCCGAACGTCTTGAAGGTCGGGAGCACGAACGTTCTTAGGATAACGATCAAAAACTCTGGGGATGTCCCGGTAAGGGATCTCGACGTTGTGGTAAAGTCCGATTTACCCTTAAACCTCCACGAATTCGTGCGGGATTTGAAGCCAAACGATAACGTATCCTTCAGCGTTCCGGTCGTTCCGGAGAAACGCGGGACGTTCGATATCGTAATAATCCTGAAGTCACCGGAAGTTTCCTACCTAGTAGAGAGGAGCGTGGTGGTCAGAGGTTTTGAAAGGGTCTCCATAGATCTCAGAAGCGATGTTACGAAGGCGGTCGTCGGTCAGGAGTTCAGTCTAACGTTATCGGTCGTTAACCTCATAGGAAATCCGAACATGACCCTTCAGGTGATCCTAATTCCGCCATCGGGAATGTCCATAACGTCCTCGTACTTCTCCCCTTGCGGAGGTGGACAGTTCGAAGGCGTATTCAAGGTTCGTCCGGGAGAGATGAGGGAGATAAACATAGACGTGCTTCCCAACGAACCGGGAAACTACACCATAAAGGGTTTGATAGCCTACTACTTCGACGGGGACAGGAGGAACGTGACCGTAAAGGAGATATCGATACCCATCGTCGTTAGGGAGGAACGTAAGATTCCGGGATTCGAATGGTTCGATGCGGTTGCAACCGTGCTGTTGGGGTTGAGAGGATGGGGGCGGTGGAGGATCTCTGCGAAGTCCTGAGACGGCACGAGAACGGGGAAAGGCTTGCCCTATTACTCCTCGAATTTCTATCGGACGATAGGCTGAGCAACGTCTTGAAGGCGACCCTCGTATCGCTGAAGAGGGAGATAGACTCCTACGGTTGCGTCAGGCTTACTCAGGCGGAAAGGGAGGCTTACGAACTCGTAAAGAGGTTGGGGGTGGTGACTTTCGATGATTTAAAGACTTTGGCGGATAGGTTCGCGAGCTTCAAGTATCGTAGTCACGCGAGTTCGATAATGAACACCCTCGTCGCCAAGGGTCTGATCGGTAGGATAAGGGTGGGAAGGGAGGTCGCCTACGCAACGCCAAAAGAAGCGGTTATGTGGGCTTTGAAGGTTTTGGGGAAGCTCCCCCGAGAATGCAACCCAAAAGATATCGCGGATTTGACGGGACTGCCGATAATGAAGGTAGTCGAGGTTCTCGAAGAGATCGCGTGATCACCTCCTCCTCATGTAGCTCCTCACGAAGTAACGCTTTAGATCGAGAGGATCCGCGAAGAAGAGTATGTGCGACTTTCCGCTGGCTTTGGCCATCCTGTTGCAAAGCTCCAAGAACTTCCTGTCCTTTCCGAGCATTATTATGGTCAGATGGGCATCTACGCTCCTCAGATTTTCCGCCTCCTTGACCGCGCACTTCCAAGGGGTTAGGTAGGGATTGTAGCTCGAAGTCGGCTCTCCGTCGGTTATGAGAAAAACCCTACGGCTTCCCTTTCTCCCCTTCAGAATCTCCCTCGCCTTCCTTAAGGCCAAACCTATGTCCGTCCTACCCCTCGCATCCAAGTTTAGGATCTCGTTCTCCTTTATCGTCCTAACGTTGTGGTTGAACGCAACTACGTGTAGCTCGTCGAAGCTGTTCTTCCTGATTGCACTCTTTAAAGCTAAGGCAGCCTCGATTGCTCCTATTATCTTCTTACCCCTCATCGAGTCGCTGACGTCTATTAGCATGACGTAAACGCACTTCTCCGCGTGTCTCGGCATCCTTGCCACTAAATCTTTCTCCTCCAACCTCAGGGACGGATCCCTCATCGCGGTTCTGACGAGTGTTTCCTGTATGTCGATCATGTCGAACGTGTGGAGGAAGGGATCGTAATCCACGATCTCGTAACCTAAAAATATCGACATGCCCTCCTTTTCAGTTTCGTGCTCTCCGAAATCGCCCTTTCCCAAATCCTGAAGAGACAGCTGGAGGATCTTCTCACCTAAGAGCTTCTCCGCGAGCTTGCTGAACAGCAGAACCCTTCTGTGTATTCTTTCGATTACCCCTTCGATGTAGCCCTCCTCCATCAGATCCTGAACTACCTCCTCGTAGAAGTAGTTCACGAGCTCGCTCGCGCTCACCTCTTCCCTGCTCAACTCCCCGTTCCTCAGCATGTCCTTTATCTCCTCCCAAGCCTTCTGTCTCGCCCTCCTGTAATCCTCGATCTTGTCCATCCAGAAAGTGTTAACGTAGCTGAAGTTCTTCAGAATCTCGTTAAACAGGCTTGAGAACATTTCGAAGGATTGCTTCAACTCTTCGTTGCTGAGATGCTTCTTTATGAACTCCGTAAGATCGACCCTGCCCTTCTCCCTATGGTAGGGGTTGAAGATCGAGTAGAGAAGATCTTTGGCGAGCTCGTGGTCTATCCCGCCCTCCTCCGCGCAGAGACCGCATTCAGGTTTCCCACTCGTAACCCTCATATACGTACCTCCCGAACTCCGGCCTGTCTATCAACCCCGTGCAACGTCTGATCGATTCGAGCAGTATTTCGAACGCTGAGCGAAGTTCGTCGGGACTCTTTGCGAGCAGGACGAGAACTCCGTAAAGGTTCTCGTAGGATTTGAAGTCCACCTCGTCCTCAACGTGGAATCCCTCACCGCATATCTGAGCTATGTCCTCCATTAGCTTTCCGAAGGCGTCCCTTGGGATCATGGCGTATATTTCCGAGCACGTCCTGTTTATCGCCTCCTCCGTAAGCTTCACTATCACATCGTCCTTCGTCATATCGTCTTCGTAGTCCAACTCTATCCTGCTTCTCAATCCCAGCTTTACGATCTCGTAGTTTCTACCGTAATCTATCAGCATCGCGCACCTATGCCCTCTACGAGTTGCCGAAGCTCTGAGATGATCGAACAGCTTTATCGTCGCTCTGCACGAGGGTTCGAGCTCGATTCTGCTCGCTATTCTGCAGTTCTTGTCCCTCGCAAGCCTAACGACCCTCGCCAGTATCTTGAGGTGCCAGCTCGGAAGGATAGCTCCCTCCTTCAGGCTCATGTTCCTCAGCCCGATCTCTATCTCCTCTTCAAGAGTTTCCGGAGGGCCTATCGGAATCTCCTCGACCCTGTCCATGAGGGGCTCCTTTATGTCCGCAACACCCTTGTAGTTGGCCGGGTTCGTCGAGGCTATGAATATCGTGTCTATCTTCATCGGAACTATGTCCCCCTCGGGCGTTGTTATCTGCTTCTCCTCCAGAAGCTCGTGGAGAAGGGTCTGAAGGGCTGATGGGATCGCTCCGAGCTCGTCGAAATACGCTATCCCCCTATGAGCCTTCAAAACCCTTCCGGGAGTGAAGACCTCGGGATGATCCAAATCGTAGCCCTCCCTGATCTTCTGAATGCTTATGCCCCCTATCAGCTGTCTCGTGGTCATCATGGGATCTCCGGGGATCCTTATCCACTTCCTCGGCACCCACGTAAGTTCTACAACGTTCTCTTCGAGCACCTTCTTCTTGCATGCGAAGCATGTAGGATGGGTGGGATCGTCGTGAATCTTACACCCCTTTATCGCCAAAAGCTTCTCCGGCAAAAGCTTCGCTATGGCTTTGCTGAAAGTCGTCTTCCCGTAACCCTTCCTACCCTTGAAGAGTATGTTCGAACCGCTCATCAGCGCGTTCTTTACCATCTCCTTCTCAACCGCCTTACCAACGATTTCGGGGAAGGGATCCTCTCCCCTCCTCTCGTATTCGAGAAGTGCTTCGCGAACGTAATCGACGATGCTCTTCGAATGATACGGCAAGAACTCTTCGCTCCAAAGATCGATTTCCTCGCCGTTCAAAATGAACTTGGGGGCGTTTGAGGGTTTGACGACGACATCCTCGAATATGTAGTCGATATCCATCATGCTGAGTTGAGAGCAACAATATATCACGTTTATGGTCATCGATTTTAGGATTGACGTGATGCCAGAATGACTCAATAATATTTTTTATAATCTGCATGGGGTGTAAACTCAGCATTGCCGTATTTGGATACCTAACAGTATTCTGAACGTTTCAACCTCTCGTTATTAACTCGGGCTTTACGTCAGCTTTAATTATCTTCGGAATCCTTCCGGCGAAGCC
>CAZQJR010000159.1:0-2700 GCA_964592825.1 uncultured archaeon
CGGATCACCTTCCGGCTGAGATGAGCGGAGGGGAACAGCAGAGGGTCGCTATAGCGAGGGCACTCGTTAAGAATCCCGACCTTATACTCTGCGACGAGCCAACGGGAAACTTGGACTTCGAAACCGGTAAGAGGGTTCTGAGGGTCATGAGGGACATAAACAGGGAGGAGGGCAGGACTTTCGTCCTCGTTACCCACAACGCAGTCATAGCCAAGATGGCGGACAGGGTGATACACTTCAGGGACGGGAAAGTTGTGAGGGAGGAGGTGAATCCGAACCCCCTCGAGCCTGAGGAGTTGAGTTGGTGATGAGGACTCTGCTTTTGAAGGTTCTGAGGGACTTCAAAGCTCGGAAGTGGCAGTTCCTCGCCGTCACCTTCCTCGTATTCTTGGGAATATCCCTATTCGGAGGCCTTTATTCGTCCTATCTGAATATAGAGGCCACCTACAGGAAGTTCTACAACCAGACGAACTTCGAGGATCTGGGGGTAGAGTTCAACCCCGCTCCGATGTCCCTCCTCAACAGGGTGAAGGAGATTCCCGGAGTGAAGGCCGTCGTTGGAAGACTCACGGCGTACGGAACCATGGATTTGGAAGGAAGAACGGTGAACGTTAAGCTCGTTTCAATACCGGAGAAGAACTCCGAGGTGGACTCGGTTTACATCGTAGATGGGTTGTATCCGAAGGGAAACGAGGTGCTCGTGCTGAAGAAGTTCGCCGATCTTAACGGGATATGCGTGGGACAGGTTATTCACGTTCGAGTTAACGGGAAGGTTTATTCCTTCAGGGTTTCCGGAACTTCGTACAACCCCGAATACGTTCTAATAGCCGAAAGGGGAAACGTTTTAACTTCACCAAAGGACTTCGGAGTTCTGTTCGTTCCTTACCGAAAGATGGAGGAGATAACGGGGCTAAAGGGGAAGATAACGGAGGTTCACGTTACCGTGTGGGGAAATCCGAAGGAGATTCTGAACAGGGTGGAGGCCATATTCAAGCCGTACGGGATAAGGGACGGTTACGAGAGAAAGGATCAGCCGAGCTATAAACTTCTTAGAATGGATCTTCAGGGGTTTAGGGAGATCGCCCTGATGTTTCCTTCGATGCTCCTGTTCATAGCGGCTTTGGCCGTTTACGTCCTTCTTTCGAGAATAGTCATGGAGCAGACGGGAATAATAGCAGTTCTGAGAGCGTTGGGATACTCGAAAAGGAGCGTCGTATTGCATTACATGGCCTACGCGGTGATTGTCGGCGTGTTGGGAACTGTTTTCGGGGTATTCACAGGATACTGGATATCCTCTTGGATGACCTCCTCCTACGTCGATGTGCTTAACCTCCCCTACCACGTCTCAAAGATTTACCGGGAAGTTCTGCTCGCGTCCACGCTCGCCGGAATACTGACTCCGCTCGCGGCGGGTGTTTCGACCGCCAAGAGGATTGCCGAGATAGAGCCGGCTGTTGCCATGAAGGGGATTAGGGTGGAGGCGCCGATTAGGTTAAAGCTGAACCTACCCCTCCCAGTGAAGCTCGCAGTAAACAACCTGCTGAGGAATCCGAAGAGAACGGCTTACACCGTTATTGGGGTTGGTATGGGCGTAGTGCTGATCCTAACGTCGCTTTCGTTCGTCGATTCGGTCAACGAGATGATGCACATTCAGTTCGATAAGATCCAAAGGTTCGATTACGAGGTGGCGTGTTCGAACGTCGCGAAGATAAGAGCCCTTAAGGACGTTCGGGAGGCTTATCCCGTTGTGGAAACTTGGATAACTTTCAGCAGAAACGGAGTTACCAAGACCACGAACCTCATAGGGATACCGCCGGGACAGGATCTCTACAACGTATACGACCTAAACGGTAAGAGGCACTTCCCGCCGCCCGAGGGTATAGCGATACCGAAGAAGATCGCAGACGAACTCGGAATTGCCGAGGGTGAAGTCGTTCACGTGATTACGGAGAAGGGGGAGATGGACGTTAGGGTTTCCGAAATAATACCACAACCCCTCGTTCCATCGTGCTACGCCGACCTTAAGGAACTCGAAAGGTTGGGATTCGAGCCCAACTGGGTGATAGTCAAGGGAGGGAACGAGAACGAGTTGAAGAGGTTCGGGGACGTGGTATCGTTGGACAGGATGAGGAGGGCGGTAGAAGAGATGATGAGCATGATGAAAGATTTCTTCGTTTTCTCCGTCGCGTTCGGCTCCTCTCTCGCGTTCGCTGAGGTTTTCAACACGACTACGGTGAACCTGCTCGAAAGGAGGAGGGAGATCGCAACCCTGAGAATGCTCGGATACACCGTCGGGGAGGTGGCGAGGATCCTTCTGATAGAAACCCTCGCGATCGGTGTGATGGGGATAGGGATCGGAATTCCCCTCGGGATTCTGACGGTGGAGGTTTTCAAGATGACCTACAAGAGCGAGCTGTTCAACATGCCGTTCGTAATATATCCGACGAGCTACGTGATCACGGTTTTGACTATTACCTCCGTTCTGCTCGTATCCCTCCTACCCGGAATCAGATACGTTGCGAAAATGGACATAGAGAGGGTTACGAGGGAGGTCACAGAATGAAAACCGCAGTCGCCACCACTGTGGTATATTTGCCCTCCTCCACCCTCGCCTTCCTCGTTACGTTGAACCTCTTGGCGGGCTCTATGCCGAAGGCCGTTTTCAGCATGTACTCAGCCTTCTCCTCCGCGTACCTCCCG
>CAZQJR010000160.1:0-2652 GCA_964592825.1 uncultured archaeon
GTGCTCCGGCCGGGATTTGAACCCGGGTCACGGGATCGAGAGTCCCGTATGATTGGCCGGGCTACACCACCGGAGCTCAAGGTATAGAGATCCTTTTGAGTTTTTAAAAATTTTGGTGGGGTAACCTTTAGATATTCTCCCGTTCAGGGGGATAGCATGAGAATAGGCAAATTCGGGTTTCTAAACAACTTCTTACCTTACTATTGGATAGAGAGGTTCGGAAATGCCGATATCTTTGAAGCTCCTCCCAAGACCCTTGCCAAGATGGTTGAGAGTAGGAAGTTGGATTACGCACCGGTTCCGTCCTTCTACTTCTTGAAGAACAAGAACAGGCTTAGGAGTTACGAATTCTGCGTTGCCTCGAAGGAGAGGGTTCTGAGCGTTCTCGTAGTCTCCAACGGCAAGTCCCTCGACGACAGGATAGCGGTCACGAACGACAGCATGACGTCGGTCAACCTGTTGAGAATAATAATCGAAGAGAAGGGTCTGAAGTGTAAACTCGTTCCGTTGAACTCCAACAAGGCTTCGTTTCTGCTCAAGCACTGTGGCAGCGCTCTCGTTATAGGGGACGAGGCCATAAAGGCCAGAATGATATACAGGGTCGTTATGGACTTGGGGGAGGAGTGGTTCGAGTTGACGGGGCTTCCGATGGTGTTCGGGATCTCAGCGTCCCTCAGGGATGTCGATGCGAGCGAATGCGATTCCACGATCATGAGATCCGTCGATTGGGGTTTCGAGCACTTGGAGGAGGTCGTGAGAGAGGCGGAGAGGAGGTTCAACATGCCGGCGGAATTCTTGGAGGAGTACTTCAAATCCCTCAGCTACAGGCTCGGCCAAAAGGAGAGGAGAGGGCTTAAGGAGTTCGAGGAACTCTGCAGGGAGCACGGTTTACTTTAAAACCTCCCCGAGCTCTACGGACTTCACCCTATCCTGAAAGTCCTTAAGGAACTCCCTCACGAGCTCGCTCGCCATCTTCTTGCACCGTCCACACAACAACCTCCCCTCCTTGCAGTCCCTCCTTATCTCCTCAAGCTCATCATCGCTTTCTATAAGGTGATAAGTGAAAAGCTCGAAGACCGTGCATTTTTCCGGCTCTCCCCCGAGCCTTCTCTGTTCCTCCGCGCTGACCCTTCCTCCCGTCAAAGCCTTCATGACCTTCTTCGCTCCCACTTCGGGATCGTCGAAGAGGGATATGTAGCTCTCGGGTTTGCTTGAGCTCATCTTACCTCCCGTAAGACCCGTTATGAACCTGTGATAGGTAGAGGATGGAGGTATGAACGCGAAGCCTCCAAGTTCTATCTCCACCCTCCTAACCTCCTCCTCTATCTCCTTCGGATCTCCGAAGAAGTCTATGTGCTCCTCGTAAACCCTGCTCTCGAACCCCAAATCCTTAAGGTATCTCAGATACTCCGCTCCCTTCCTGCTCCTAACCCTAACGCCACCCTCTATTCTCTCGAAGGAAAACACGCTTACCCTCGACGCCAAGTCCCTCGTGAGCCTTAGATGAGGATCCTGATCCGCTCCAACCGGAACCACGACGGGTTTGGGGCCTCCGAAGTCCTTGAGTTGAGGGTGGAGAATGTCGGCCGCCTGAACGGACGTTACGAACATCCTCGCGAGAGTCGTTTCGGGGTTGAAACCGTATATCGCCTTAAGCTCGCTCCAGTTCACCTCCGCGGACAGTTCGAAGGCGAGATCCTTAACGTGATCGCTTGCGGATTGAAAGTAAAGAACAGCATCCTCCGGATTTAATCCCAAGGCCACTATCGACTTCAGATACAGCTCCCCGATCTCCCTCGTCTTCTCCCAACTCAACCCCCTCACCGCATGAGCCTCCATGTCCGCTATGGCCACGAAGGCCTTTCCTCCCATGCTCTGGTGCCAGATTATTTCGTCCATGGTCATCTTGTGTCCGAAGTGTGGCATTCCGGACGGCATGAATCCCGACATAACCACCCAAGGCTTTCCGTTGATCATGGCATCTATTATCCTCTCGTAATCCCTGTGCCCGAAGATCACGCCCCTCCTCATAAGCCTGTTCGGTTTCGGGATCTTCGGAAGTATCTCGGAAAACGGCTGTATTCCGAACTCCTTCATCAGCCTATCGTAATCAACGACTCCCTCGACCTCCCAAGGGGTTACCCTCATGCTATGCGGGAGGGATTCCAAGTTTTATTGATTTTTCTCTCCACCCACTCTCTAAACCGCTTTCCTCGTCCGACTATCCCGAGACTTAGCTAAACAAAGAGACTGGTTTTCCAGACATAGGTGTTTTTTTATACTCCAAGTCACATGTGTGTTTTGGGTGACCATCCTCGTCAATGCGATTACTCGCAGGGTCATGAGCGGATCACCCGGTTTTTATCTTCGAGCGGTGGCAGGCAATATTATCAACGCTCTGTTGTTACGTTCATGAGAAGATGCCCACTACTTAATCTTAGAACCTAAGGGGACTTCCCTGTCGGGATGTAAGAGCACCGGCTTTCCTTCCACGTCGACGGCCAGAACCATACCCCTGCTCTCAACTCCCATGAGCTTCGCGGGCTTTATGTTCACGAGCACGGGAACGAGCTTGCCGACGAGATCTTCGGGCTCGTAAACTTCTGCAATTCCTGCGACGACTTGCCTAACTTCGTTGCCCAAATCTATCTC
>CAZQJR010000161.1:0-4503 GCA_964592825.1 uncultured archaeon
CATCAAGCTTCGAAAAAAGTTATAATGCTCCGGCCGGGATTTGAACCCGGGTCACCGGCTCGAAAGGCCGGTATGATTGGCCGGGCTACACCACCGGAGCTCGAAGACTCTTCGAGTCATCTTGTATAAAACCCTTTTGCCCAAAAAATTAGTTGGGATCAGTCCTCCCTCAGCCAAGGCATCATCTTCCTAAGTTCCCTACCGACCCTCTCTATGAGGTGCTCCCTCTCCATTTCGAGCAGTTTGTTGTAAACCGGCCTTCCCGCTTGGTTCTCAAGTATCCACTCTCTCGCGAACTCACCGGTTTGGATCTCCCTTAGGATCCTCCTCATCTCCTCCCTAACGCTCTCGTTGATTATCCTCTTACCCCTCGTCAGCCCTCCGTACTTCGCTGTCTCGCTCACCGCGTTCCACATCCTCATCAGCCCGCCTTCGTATATGAGATCGACTATCAGCTTGAGCTCGTGAAGGGCTTCGAAGTACGCCACCTCCGGCTGATAGCCAGCCTCAACGAGGGTTTCGAACGTCGCCTTTATTAGCTCCGTAACTCCACCGCAGAGATCCACCTGCTCCCCGAAGAGATCTGTCTCCGTTTCCTCCTTAAATGTGGTTTCGATAACCCCCGCTCTGGTGCAACCGATGGCCTTGGCGTAGGCCAAAGCGACTTCGAGAGCCTCCCCCGTGTAGTTCTGGTGAACCGCAACCAACGCCGGAACCCCCTTCCCTTCTACGAACATCCTCCTGACGAGATGCCCCGGACTCTTCGGAGCGACCATCGTCACGTCGACCCATTCTGGTGGAACTATTTGGTTGTAGTGGATGTTGAATCCGTGGGCGAACATCAGCATGTCTCCCTCCTCGATCCTATCCCTGACCAACCTCCTGTACACCTCCGGCTGAACCATATCGGGTATAAGGAACATGATCACGTCCGCCTCGCCTACCGCCTCGCTCACCTCCAAAACCTTTAGCCCCTCCTCCTCCGCCCTCTTCCAACTCTTGCTCTGTTTGTAGAGACCGACGATCACGTCAACTCCCGAATCCTTCAGGTTAAGGGCGTGAGCCCTTCCCTGATTTCCGTAACCCAAAATAGCAACGGTCTTACCCTTCAGATACTTCAGATCCGCGTCCGAATCGTAGTACACCTTAGCCATGCTCGGGGTTGGCACGGCATAATTAATATGTGTTGCTAAATTCATTTGTCTCATGGCGCTCGTGGAGGAGATAATAGAGGTTCTGATGAAACACGAAGAAGGCCTAACCGCGAGGCAGATATGCAACGCTCTGGGATTGGATCCGAGCAGGGAGAACGAGATTTACTCGGCGATAATGAGGGCGGCGAAGGTCGTCAGGAGAAAGGGGATGGAGGTGGTCATGATCCCCCCGCGATGCAGGAAGTGCGGTTTCACGTTCGATAGGCCGAAGGCGAGCAGGTGCCCGAGATGTAAAAGCGAGTGGATAGAGCCCGCGAGGTTTTCGATAAGACCCTAACCGCCCGATATCACCCTCATAACCACTACCTCACCGTCCTCCACGTAATCGTCCGTCGGGACGGGTAGGCCATCTTTGACTACAACCACGGTCTCGGGATTTATGCCCAAATCCTTCAAAACGTCGCAGTACCTTTTACCCTCCTCGACCTCCACCTCCTTCTCCTTAAAATCGAAACCGCCAACGAACTTGAGCTTAAGCCTCTTCATCTTCGAGGATCTCCTTGGCCATCTCCTTTATACCCTTTTCACCACCCGGATGCAGAGCCTCCTCCTTCAGTTCCTCCAAGTTCTTCTCGATCGACTTCTCGTCCTTCATCTTCTCCTTTTCCTTGCCCTTGTCCTTAAACGACTTCCAGTCGAACGTTCTCATAGTTAATATTTTGACGTGAACGGTAATAAACCTTTTCACGGGACTCCTTCGATATTTAAGTTAATATTATAAAATTATTCGAACAATTCGTTAAGCCATATCTTGTGCCTTCCCAGCTTCCCTTCGAAGTTGACCGCGGTTATCTTAACCACTCCCGGCACCTTCATAGCCGCCATGATTCCTAACCTCATCGCCTTCTTCACCGCCTCCAAACTGACCCCGTTTATCACTATCTCGTAAACGCCCTTAACGTTTTCGGGAAGTTCCGAATCCACCCTTTCCTTCAGGCTCGGACAGAATTTCTCGTTAGTCGACGCCTTCAGAAAGCTGTACCTCGACCCGACCTTGGATCCGGACGCGACTATGGGGAAAGGCGTTATCGCCCCCTCGACATTCGATATAGCGTCCACCGCCGCCTTAGCCGCAATCAACGCCGAAGCTTGTGTCTCGGCCATGATAACGAAGTTACCGCCCGCTATTCCATCGACGCATCCGAAGGAATCCTCCACTATGAAGTCGCCCTCCATTATCGGTATCTTCCAGCACCTCCTCCCGTTTACCTCCACCTCCTCCTCGTAACCGTCTCCGAAGAACTTTATCTTGTACCCCACCCTCAGCCTTCTCTCCGCGTTCGGCAGGCCATCGAAGGCAGAAGTCGTTGGAAACGGCAAAACGCATTGTCCTATCCTCGCCAGAAGCTGTTTCTCAAGCTTTTCCTCGTTAGGATGGCATATCAAAGCGTAAACCCCAACCCTCCCGTCGGGTGTCTCCTCCGGCTTGGCCATCACATCTATCCCAGCCTCGGCGGGGCACATGATTATGGAGGTCGCGAATCCCGTTAACTCCCTCGCACACTCAACGGCGAGATCGTAGTCGAACGCGGTTATCAGGAGCCTCGACACCTTTACGTCGAACGCCTCTGCGAACGTGTCCTCCAACATCCGCACACGCTTTGAAAATATAATATATAATTGTTATTCTTTTATCTCCACACCCAAAGCGCTGAGAAACCTCCTCTTTATAGCCTCGGTCAAAAGCTTGCTCAACGCCTCCTTGTCCGAAACGTCTCCGAATATCCCGAGCGGAATTTGGCCACCGGCAGCGTGCGCATGACCTCCAGCGCTACCAACGTCCCCGAAAGCCCTCCTCAATACCTCTCCTATGTTTATCCTCACGTCCTTGTTTCTCGCGGACAGGTAAACGGTGTCCTTTATGACTCCGAAAACGAGGACGGTCGAAATGCCCTCAAGCCTGAGCAAAAAGTCCGCCGCCTGAGGTAACGCGTCCCTGTCGTTTATGAATCCGGCGAAGCTTATGAGAAAGCTCGAGTAGATCTGCCTGTTCTTTATAGCCGTCCCTAAAACGTCGAGTGTTTCGGTGGATATCGCCGGACCTTCCATCTTCTCTATCATCTCGTGATCGACGAAGGGGTAGAGGTAAGCCGCAGCGTAGAAGTCCGCCGTTCTCGTGTTCCTCTTGAAATCGTCGGTCTCGCTCTTTATTCCGAAGAACAGCGCTGTGGCGAGTATCCTGCTCGGAACTATCTTCAACTCCTGCAGGTACTCGGTCATTATCGTCGCAGCCGCTCCGACGTCCGTCCTTATGTCCACGTACTCCGCCTCGACGTTCTCAGCTGGGTGGTGATCGATGACGATGTTTATCTTGATGTCTTTCGGAATGGAGTTGTTCACACCCGGAGCCGAGCAATCGACGAGCGCGAACTTCTTGTACTGCTTCAGATCGACCTCGTCACCCCTAAGCAATGGGATTTCGAGGAGGTTGACCATAGCCCTGTTCTCCTGATGCAGAATTTCGCCGTAATAGATTATGTCCGCCTCAACTCCGAACCTCTTCGCTATCTCCCTCAAGGCGAAGGCCGATGAGATCGCATCCGGATCTGGGTTGTCGTGGGTGAATATTCCGAGCTTACCACCCTTCGCGCTCTCCAAAACCTTCCTAAACTTCTTGAGCTTCCTAAAAGTGTCTATCCTCTTGAGGGCATCTATCACGGCGTTCTTTATGGCTTCGGACGGAACTACCACGAAGTCCGCTCCCGCGTGCTCGAGCTCCTCCCTCATCTTCGAACTCGGAGCCTTGGCGATTATGAAAACGTCCTTGCTGAACCTCCTGATTATCTCTATCGCCTCCTTGTTCACCTCCACGTCGGATGTTAGGAGGAGTATTACGGAGACCTTCTCGAAATCCAAACTCTCGTAAAGCGCCTCGTCCCTCGCGTCCCCAACTATCGCGTCGTAGTTCTCGTCCCTAAGAACTTCGACCCTCTCCTTGGATATATCAACGGCGAGAACCTTCTTACCCCTCCTCACGAGCTCCCTGACGACGCTGAAACCGGTCGCCCCGCAACCTATGACGACGTATTCGTGCGTGAATTTGCCCTCCGAAATCTCTTCGGCCATCCCAGAACAGAAGAACAAAAATGATATTTAAATCTAACCGCCCGCTTAAACCATGGATCTCGGAGAGTTGAGGAAAAGAATAAGAGAAAGGTACTACGAGATCGACAAAAAATCGGGGCCTCTGTTTTTGCTCGCTGTTCTGTTCGAGGAGGTGGGTGAACTCGCCGAGGCGGTTAGGAAGGGGAATAGGGACGCGATCGAGGAGGAGCTCGCGGACGTTCTG
>CAZQJR010000162.1:0-6278 GCA_964592825.1 uncultured archaeon
CCGTGAAGAGCAACGGAACACCCTTGGCCGATTTCTACTTCGAAGGGTTCAGGATGAACGGTAGTATGTTCGAGAAAGTGGTTGCGATACACTTCTTGGGCAACTACTTCTTCGTCCACTCCAACAAGACCGTTTACTACCGCTGCAAGAACTACCCCGGCGGGTTCAGCGTGGCGGTGATGGACGACTACAACCTAACCAAGCTGATAAACACGACCCCGGAGATAAGGGCGATAATAATAAAGATGGGTAAGTGACCATGAGGGTCGAGAGGGATACTACCCTACTCGTCGAAGGATCGGCCAAGGTGAGGGTGGAGGGAAGGGCTGAGGTTTTCGGATGTAGCGTCGAGGAGCTCGTCGTCCCGGAGGGGAAGATAGTCCCCCTCTACGTCGTCGAGGACTCGGAGATCAGCGTTGAAGGGAACTACATTGCGGTAAAGGGATCAACGATTCCGAAAAGCTGGAACGAGCTCGTCGAATTCTTGGAGAGGGAGGAGAAGAGAAGGATCGTGTTGTTCGGGGACACGGATTCCGGGAAGAGCAGTCTCGCGACTTTTCTTGCAAACAGACTGGAGGGGAGAAAGTGGATAGTCGACCTCGACATAGGTCAATCCGACGTCGCCCACCCCTGCGCCATGGGATTCGGACGCACGAAAGGAGGTATAACTTCGATTTCCGAAATAGATATGGAGGACGGGTGCTTCGTCGGGACGATCTCTCCGACGGGAAGGGAGGCGAGGTGCTTAAGGGCGGTGGCGAGGGTCATGGGGAAGATCGACGAGTTGGCTGGAGACGACTGGGTGATAGTTGACACCACCGGTTGGGTTAGGGGAAGGAGGGCGAGGGAGTACAAGTTGGCGAAGCTTGAGATGATATCCCCAGACCTCGTAGTCTGCTTCGACGACGTTCCCTACTACCTCGGAGGGTTCGACACGTTCAAGGTCGATTCTTTCGTTCTCAAGAAGAGGAGCAGGGAGGTCAGGAGTTCGATAAGGAGCAGGATATACTCCAAGTGGCTCGAGAACGCCGCGTCGGTTAGGGTGAGGGTGGATGATGTGGAGGTGGGTTACACGACTCTGTTCAAGGGGGAGAGGATAGAGTTTCTCGAAGGCGTTCTCGACGCCAAAGTCCTTTTCGCCGAAAAGGGATCGGACTTCCTGAACGTTTGCGTCGAGAGGGAGGTGGAGGTGGGGGGAGAGCTCGTTAGAGCGCTGGTGGAGATATACGAAGTTAGGGACGTCTGCATATTCTCCCCTTCCCAGCTCAACGGACTCATGCTCGGGCTGTACGACGGGAACGACAGATACCTCGGATTCGGACTGTTGAGGGGGTTGGACGTCGAAGAGAGAACCCTAGAAATACTTACACCCGTCGAGGATTTCTCGAAGCTGGAGTTCGGGGAGGTAAAGCTGACCGAGGATCTTAAGGAGGTCGTCGTGAGGGTTCCGTAAGCGATAAAACGTCCCCACGAAATTTCCACTTTATGATAGAGATAAGGACGAGCAGGAGGGTGGAGGTAATAGACATAACGTCCGAGGTTCAGAGGGAGGTGGAGAGGTCGGGGGTCGAGGAGGGGATAGCGGTCGTATACACCCTTCACACTACGACGGCGATAATAGTGAACGAGAACGAGCCGGGGCTCGTTGAGGACGTGGTCTTCGTTCTCGACAGGCTCGTGCCGAGGGGTGCGGGATATTCGCACGACAACGTAGATAACAACGCGGACGCTCATTTAAGGGCTATTCTCTTGGGCAACAGCGTCGTAGTTCCGGTATCGAACGGAAGGCTCGAACTCGGGACTTGGCAGAGGATAATGTTCGTTGAGCTGGACGGGCCGAGGAACAGAAGGGTGATAGTAAAAGTGGTATCATGAGGTTGATATTTCTCGAAACCTCCCTCGAACTCGTTCCCCCGAGCATATCGAGACATCCCGCCGTAGTCAAGGATGCGAGGAGGAGGAAGAAAAAGCCCACGAAGATGATACTCGACGACTCGAAGCATCACTCAGCCATGAAGGATCTCGACAACAGGGAGAAGAGGGGAAGGCCGGACATAATACACCAATGCCTGCTCTCCGTTCTCGATTCGAGGGCGGCGGAGTTCTTGGACGTCTACATCCACACCCTCGACGACGTGATAATTTGGGTGAACAACGAAACGAGATTGCCGAGGAACTACAACAGGTTCTTAGGTCTTATGGAGGATCTCTTCGAGAAGAGGGAAATAAGGGCTGGAGAAAAGGTTCTGCTGAAGATTCTCGACGCCGAGCTCGAAGATCTGCTCGAGGACGCTGAGGGTATCGTCGTCATGTCGGAAAGGGGGGATAGGGACGAAAGCTACCTGAGGGAATTCTTCGCGAGCGTCGATAGGCCTGTCGTCTGCATAGGAGCCTTTCCCCACGGGGATTTCGAGGAGGAGACGGTCGAGATATTGACCGAGTTCGACGCGGAGTTCGTGGCCATAGATAGAAGACCCCTCACGAGCCTTTACATAACGAACAGGGTGATATGCGTATACGAAGATGAAAGAGTTCTATCTGATCGAAAAGGCTAAGGAGATATTCGGAATCGATAGGGAGGACGTGTTGGTAGGGGTGGGGGAAGACGACTGTGCAGTGGTCAGGGTGGGCGATGCGAACTTGGTTCTTACTACGGATTGCGTGCACGAGAAGACGGACTTCCCTCCCGGAACGAGACCGGAGGAGATGGGACACATAGCCCTCGCCGTGAACCTGAGCGACCTCGCGAGCTGTGGAGCGAGACCATTGTTCTTCCTCTACACGATCACCCTTTCCCCGAGCTACGAGGAAAGATTTGAGGAAATCCTATTGGGTATTAGGAGACTCGCCGACAGATACGGTGTCGCCGTCGTTGGGGGGGACACCGATTTCGGAGACGAGCTTCACATATCCGGATTCGCGGTCGGGGTGGCGGATAGGTTCGTAACCCGCAGCGGGGCGAGGGTGGGGGATAGGGTATGCGTCACGGGGGAGCTTGGGAAGGCTCAGCTGAGTTTGGAGATGTTGCTTTCGGGAAAGAGCAGGGACGAGCTACCGTTCCCGAAATCCCTCTTCTCCCCCGAGCCGAGGGTTGAGGAGGGAATGAGGTTGGCGGAGCATGCGAGCGCGATGACCGATGTCAGCGACAGCTTGGCCGTATCGCTCAACTCCATTTCGAGATCGAGCGGGGTTGGGATAGAGATTTACGAGGACTCCCTTCCTCTCGACCACCTCACGGATTTCGTCGATTACGAAAGGGCGTTGGAACTGTTCCTCTACGCTGGAGGGGATTACGAGCTCGTGTATACATCGAAGAAATGCGAGCACTACGAGATAGGGAGGGTCGTCGAGGGAGAGGGTGTCTGGCTGGTGGGTGAGGGAAGGAGGAGGGTGGAGTTCAGGGGATACAGCCACCTATGACCTCCTAATCATAGTCAGCAGGAAGAGGAGCGAGGAGGTGTAGAGTACGTGAACGTTCACTATCGACGCCACGCATCCTATCCAAGGTCTTAGAACGTAGATAACTCCGTCCGATAGGAACAGCAGGGATATGAGCGTCAACATCTCGTAGTCCCCCACCCTCACCGGAGTCTTCGCTCTGGACATCGCCAACATGGAAAACGTGTTCGCGAGCACGATCCTCGACGCTACGGAGTTCACATCCACGCCCTCCAGAAATCCCAAGGCTATTAGGATGACGCCTACGAGGACTATCTTCGTATCCAACGGACGGGGCTCGAAACCCTCGTACGTTAGGAATCCGTTCTTGAGGGAGGAGTAAACTACCACGTACAGGGACACGGACGCGAAGACGTCGAGAAAGGGTTCGACGATCGTGAGGAGGAAGAGAATTGCGGAGACTACGGAGAGGGGATAGAGCCTCGTAAACCTCCTCGCCTTGATCATCATTAGGGATGATGATGCGAGGAGGACGTAGGATAGGACAGATACGATCATCACATCCACCTCCGGGTGTATTCGAACACTATTACCGAAGGATAGAGGGCGAGTATCCAAGCGGTAACGTGGATAAGGGATATAAGGAGGGGATATGCGGAGAGGACGGAAAGGGCGTGATAAACGACTATTAGCCAAGCCGAAGCTCGGTAATACGTCGAGACCGCCCAATCCCTTATCAAACTACCCTCCCTCGCTCCGTTTAGGATGTAAACGGAAAGTATGGAATAGAGGGATATTAGAAACGTGCAGAGGTTGTAAAAGGGAGCGTTCAGAATCATCTGAGCGTATAGCTCCTTCCCCCTCGCCCTCATCTCCGTCGCTAACAGGAACATTCCCGCAACTATCAGGATTAAGTCCTCGTGCAACCATCCGAACCAGTACGCCAAAGGGAGGAGGACTGCTCCGAAGAAGAAGAGCGCAATCCCGAACCCAATCCTAAGCCCGATCCTACCCCTCTTAAGCCTATGAACTTTGGCGAGGTTGACTACGATCAGATGAACGGACGTTACGGCGAAGACGACTGAGAAGGCTATCTCTACGGTGGTTACGAGCTTAATCAATTCTTTCACCCAACCTCATACCGTTTTCATCCACCAAAAGCTCGTAAAATTTTGTAGGAGGTTTTTTGGGATTTCTCTTAACCCTAATACCCCTCCTTATCCTCAAACCTTCCACCACCTCCTCTATCTCTATAACGTAATCCGCCTCGCTTTCGAACATCGCGAGAACCTTGCCGTCCACGAGCTTCTTGTCTATCGTGGCGAGCAGAATTCCCTTCCTTTCCCTAACCATCTCGCATATGTCTTGGAAGAGTTGGTACACCTTCTCGGGCGAGTGGATTATCAACAACGGTTGAAGGATGTCAACGAGCCCCACGTTCTCTTCCACCCTCTTCATGGCGAGGGACACCGTAAACAGTTCGTGCAGCGTGAACTCCTCGTCCGGAACGAGCACCCTGACGTTCCCAAGGCATTTACCCACGTCCTCCCTCAACCTCTTCGAAACTACCGCAAAAACCCTCCTTCCCTCAGCTACCGCGTTCTTGAGAAATCCCAAGGCTATCCTAAGCCCGAGATCGCCGACCGATTCGATCAACACCACCCGCCCGCCCTCGACGCCTCCCAAGAGCTCGTCGAATTTCGAGATTTCAAATCTCATGATTTAACTCCAAAATTTCATATCTAACCGGATTTATGGACTTCAGGGGGTATATGTACCGCCTTATCTTCCCGCTATCCCTATCTACCTCCCCCTCTATCCTCACCACGGACGTCGCCATGCTCTCGAAGGTTGCGAGAGTTTTTCCATCTACAGCGTTGTAGTTCAGAAACCCTATAAAGGTTACGCCCGGCAGAGCGACCTTCAGACCGGCGAGCTCCTTCATGAAACACATGACGTCGAAGTGCAGGGCGATCTGCTCCAACCCGCAGAGGATAAGAAGCTCCCTCTCCTCCCTGTCCTTCATGAAGGAGTAGAACTTGGATATTATCATGGATATCTCGTTCAAAGGAACGTTCACTATGTTGAATCCCGGAACGCTGAGGTAGAAGTTGGAGACGCTGATTATGGGAACCTTCTTTATTGCCTCGGCCACTTCGGAGTTCGCCTTCAGGAGGGCGTGGAGCTTCACGTGTAACCTGTCCCCGATCTCAACGAAAACAGCCTTGCCGATCTCGGTGAGCTTGAACGGAAGTAGATCCACGTTGGACATAGTGTTGTGCTCGACGAGAAGGAACTCTCCCTCGACGATCCTCTCCAACACGAGTCCGATCGGTTTCGGAAGCTCTATCATACCCATACCCTCTAAGACCACCTCTACCCTCATGGTCTCTTAATTATCGTGATGATTATCACAATCATTATTAAATCGAGGGTCTGGTTATAAAAACTTTGCCCGCCGAATCGGTAACATGTTCGAGTTGGTGGAGGATGCTGCGAGGAAGATAGTGAACATGGAGGTGAGGGGTGCTTCGAGGATAGCGAGGTTCGCCGCGGAGACCCTCAAGAAGTTCGCTGAGAGGGTGGAGGGGGATTTCGACGAGAACATGAGGAGGGCTGCGGAAATTCTACTCAACACCCGTCCCACGGCGGTGAGCCTTTTCAACGCCATAAACTACGTTATGGGTTACGAGGGGGAGAGCGATGAGGAGAAGAGGAGGGATGCAATAAGGAGGGCGGAGGAGTTCATAAGATGGGTCGATACGGCGAAGAGGAGGATAGGGGAAATAGGGGCGAAGAGGATAAAAGATGGTTACGTGGTGATGACCCACTGCAACTCCTCCTCGGCTTTGTCTGTCATAAAGACCGCGCACAGGCAG
>CAZQJR010000163.1:0-1742 GCA_964592825.1 uncultured archaeon
CTCCTCCGGCTCCGTAAACCTCGTCATCAAATAGTAAAAGTACTTCGCCTCTATCATCTTCGCTAAACCCTCTATCAACGCCGTCTTCCCACTCCCTACCTCCCCCACCAGTATCACAGGTTCCCCACTCACTAACCCAGCCAGTACCGCCGTTATCTCAGCTTCCCTCTGGACGAAGGTTTCCGCAAGCTTGAACTTCAATTCGGCAAGTTTGTCCGCGAACATCCCAAAATCTGGTTTATCCGAGGTATCTTAACGTTTTTGCCTCCCCTTGAGAACCGGAACGAGATCGTGCCTCTTGTTCTTGACGAACACCTTCTTCAATCCCTCCCTAAGATTGTCCACCTCTCCCCTTTTGGCGGATATCGGATAGACCACGTGTTTCCACAGATACCAAGGCGGGTGCATCCCCAGCTTCTCCACTATCCCGTTTAGCGTTGCGTCCCTGTCCTTCACCTTGTCCATCTTGTTCGCCGCCACGAGCACGTCGAACCCGAACTCGTTGAGAAAATCGTACATCTCAACGTCAACGGGTATTAGACCCCTCTTCTCCCATCTCTCAACTATCTCCAAAAATGACTTCGCGTCTATCACCTGAACGGCCGCGATTATTCTGTCCGCGTTCTCCTCTATGTATCTTACCACGAAGTCCTTCACCCTCTCGTTGAACTCCCTGCTGACTCCCGCTATGTACCCGAATCCCGGCAGATCGGTTACTACGAGATCCTTAAACGTTATCCTGTTGGGCTTTATCGTCGTTCCGGGTCTCTTACCCCTCCTAACCCTTACCCCAAACAGCTCGGAAAATAGGGTTGACTTGCCGACGTTCGACCTTCCTACGAACACTATTTCGGGCATGCTAAGGCCAGAGACCGTAGTAGGCGTTGAGGATTATCACTATGACCCCGGTCAGAAGTCCGAATATGACGACGCTCTTGGGGCTGATCTTTATTAAAGCCCTCTCCTCCTCGAAATACCTCATTATTCCGGCCGAAGACATCAGCGGGGGGGTCTTGACGTCCCTCTTTTTCGCCATGTTATAGGGTCGTCGAGGGGAGTATTTAACGTTTGCTGAAAAACCGTTTTATATTTCCGCGTTCACATCCCTTAGGATGCGCGAATATCCCTCTCAACCGGTGGTCGGAGTCGGAGCGGTCATAGTTCGGGAAGGAAAGATCCTGCTGGTCAAGAGGGGTAACGAACCGAACAGAAACATGTGGTCGATTCCCGGTGGTATAGTTAAGGTCGGGGAGAGCCTTATAGAGGCCTTGAAAAGGGAGGTGGAGGAGGAGGTTGGTTTGAAAGTCGAGGTCGGTGACGTGGCCTGCGTGAGCGAGGAGATAATCGAGGAGGACGGTAGGATCAGGTTTCACTACGTCATAATAGATTTCTTCGCCGACGTGGTCGGTGGGGAGTTAAAGCCCGACAGCGATGCGCTCGATGCGAGGTGGGTTCCGCTGGAGGAGATAGATTCCCTGAACGTCGTGGAGTTCGTCAGAAAGCTCGTCGATAGGCTTAGGAGGGGCGGCGACATCTTCCTCAAGTGACCGAAATTTTTATATACTCGATATACTAACCTTTTGTTAGTAACCTCACCGCACAGGGTGAGACCATGGACATCGACGAGATCTTGGAGGTGCTCGGGAACGAGAGCAGGAGAAGGATACTTTCTCTGCTCGCGAAGAAGCCCTGCTACGTCAGCGAGATCTCATATTCGCTAAAGATGGCACCAAAGGCCGTGA
>CAZQJR010000164.1:0-8561 GCA_964592825.1 uncultured archaeon
GTGTGGACGTATTCGCCTGTTATCCCGGAACTCCATCGTCCGAAATAGGTGACACGCTATCGAGGGTTTGCAGGGAGATGCCCGGGTTCATGCACATGGAATACTCGACGAACGAGAAGGTGGCGTTCGAGGTGGCGGTGGGGGCGTCTTTGGCGGGGAAGAGGGGAATGTGCGCTATGAAGCACGTCGGAGTTAACGTGGCCAGCGACGCGATGTTCAGCTTCGCCTACGTTGGGGCGAGGGGAGGTTTCGTTCTCGTTTCCGCGGACGATCCTTTCATGCACAGCAGTCAGAACGAGCAGGACAACAGATGGTACGGTATGGCCGCCAAGATTCCGGTTGTCGAAGCCCACAGCGTTCAGGAGTTGAAGGATTTGACCGCCGAGCTTTTCGAGATATCCGAGGGGTTCGGCCTTCCGATGATGCTTAGAACCTACACCCGCCTGAGCCACGCGAGGGGGGTGGTGAGGCTCGGGAGGATTCCGGATAAAAGGCTCGAAAGGGTGGAATGGAGGAAGAGGCCTGAAACGGACGTAGTCCTTCCCGCCCACGCGAGGAGGCTGAAGAAGGAGTTGAGGAAGAAGCTCGAGAGGCTCGAGGAATTCTTCCGCAAGTGGGACAGGAACTGGATAGACGAGGGAGAGGATAAGAGGTTGGGAATAATAGCGTGCGGTCTGAGCTACGCTTACGTTAGGGAGGCGGTGAACAGGTTGAAGCTGAAAGTTCCCGTGCTGAAGCTTTCCTCCATGCACCCCCTACCGATGAAGCTCGTCGAGGAGTTCTGTTCGAACGTCGATGGCGTGCTCGTGGTGGAGGAGGTGGATCCCTTCGTCGAGATGCAGGTTAGGATGGTCGAGAGGAAAGTTTACGGAAAGCTGACCTCCCACCTCCCGATGGACTACGAGTTCAACGTGGCGATAGTGGAGAGGGGAATAGCGAAGATACTCGGAATTCCGACGAGCGTCGATTACGATGAAATAGAGAGGAGATCGAGCGAGAAGGCAAAAATAGCTCCACCAAGACCTCCTGTCCTCTGCCCGGGATGTCCCCACTCGGCGACCTTCTACGCCATAAGGAAGGTCGCGGACGAGTTGGGCGGGGCGTGTCTTCCGAGCGACATAGGTTGCTACACCCTCGGTATAAACGAACCCTACAGGGCGGTGGACGTATGCATATGCATGGGGGCGAGCGTCGGCGTCTCGAACGGGCTGAGTTGGGTAATCGAGGACAAGATAATAGCGACTATAGGGGATTCCACGTTCCTTCACGCCGGTATTCCTCCGCTCATAAACGCGGTCTACAACGGGGCGGAGTTCGTGCTCGTAATCCTCGACAACCGCACCACGGGAATGACGGGTCATCAGCCACATCCCGGAACGGGGGTAACGGGATGCGGGGAGGGTAGGGCGGTGAGCATAGAGGATGTCGTCAGGGGAATCGGAGTTGATTTCGTCGAAGTCGTAAACCCCTACAACGTTTCCAAGATGATCGACGCTCTGAAGAGAGCTCTGAATCACGACGGCGTTGCGGTGGTGATAGCGAGGCAGAAGTGCGCTATTCTTAGAATGAGGGAGGCGAGGAGGAAGGGGATAAGGCTGAAGCCGTACAGGGTAACGGAGGAATGCGATGGATGTATGAAGTGCGTTAAGGAGTTTTCGTGCCCGGCTATAGCGGTTGAAGAGGGAAGGGTGAGGATAGACGAATCCCTCTGCACATCCTGCGGGGTTTGTGCGAAGGTGTGCCCCAGAGGGGCGATAAGGGTGGACGGCAAAAATTTTTAAACAATTGAGAAGGCTTAGGAGAATGCCTATGAGGGTCGTCACGATCAACGTCGGGAAGAGGGGTATAAACGATGGGTTGATAAGGGAGATAAACGCCATGCTCGAAAAGTACGGGATAGTTAAGGTGAGGATGCTCAGGAACTTCAGGATGATGGGCGAGTTGGAGGGAAAGGATAAAAAACAGTTGGCGAGGGAGATTGCGGAGAGGGTTGATGGGAAGCTCGTTGACTTTAGGGGTTTCGTCTTAACCTTCAAGAGGTGTTGATATGGCGACGGTGTATGACGTGCCAGCGGATATGCTGATCCATAGGGTGGCGGAGAGGCTGAAGGAGATGCCCGAATTCACCCCGCCGGAGTGGGCGAAGTTCGTTAAAACTGGAGTGCACAAGGAGAGGGCGCCGGAGCAGGAGGACTGGTGGTGGATAAGGGTGGCCTCCGTATTCAGGAAGGTTTACATAAACGGACCGGTGGGAATAGAGAGGCTTAGAACCGCTTACGGCGGAAGGAAGAACAGGGGGGTCAAGCCCGAGAAGTTCAGGAAGGGGAGCGGTTCGATAATAAGGAAGGCTCTGCAGCAGTTGGAAAAGGCGGGGTTCGTCGAGAAGACGAAGGAGGGAAGGGTGGTAACGCCTAAAGGCAGGTCTTTCTTGGACAAGATCGCCGCCGAAATAAAGAGGGAGCTCGTCCAGCAGATTCCAGAGCTTGCTAAATACTAAATACTTTGGGATCCAAGTTATGGGAGGGGATGGCGATGGACGAGAGGGAGCTTGAAGAGATCAGGAGGAGGAAGCTACTCGAACTTCAGAGGCAGAGGGAGTTGGAGGAATTGAGGAGGCAGCAGGAACTTCAGAGGCAGATAGAGCTTCAGAAGAGGGAAATACTCAGGAGGATACTCGAACCCGAGGCGAGGGAGAGGTTGGCGAGGGTCAAGCTCGCACACCCGGACATAGCGGAGGCGGTGGAGAACCAGCTGATCGCCCTCGCCCAAGCGGGAAGGATAAGGCAGAAGATAAGCGATGAGGTTTTGGTTTCGATTCTTAAGCAGATATCGTCGAAGAGGAGGGAGCCCAAGATAATAAGGAAGTGATGGGTATGGGGAAAAAGACCGTCGGTGTTAAGAAGAGGTTGGCGAAGGCTCTGAAGGCGAACAGGAGACCTCCCCTTTGGATAACGCTTAAGACCAAGAGGAGGGTGGTTACGAGCCCGGCGAGGAGGTATTGGAGGCACAACAAGCTCAAGGTGTGAGGTGATCCTATGGCCAAGGTCGTCGTGGAGAGGGTGTATTCGATAAGGTTGAAGCACAAGATGAAGAGGTATCCCAGATGGCTTAGGGCCAAGAAGGCGATGAGGTTCATAAGGAACTACCTCAGCAGACACATGAAGGTCGAGCCGGACAAGATAAGGATAGATCCGAGCATAAACGAGAAGGTCTGGGAAAGGGGGGCTCAAAAACCGCCGTCGAAGATAAGGATAAGGGCCGTGAAGTTCGAGGACGGAGTTGTAGAGGCAGAGTTAGCGTAGCATGCCAAAACTTCTCGCCATAAGGGGCGTCCCGCTGATAGGGCTTTACATAAGGGCGACGGAGGACTTCGCGGTATTGGGGGTTAGGGACGAGAAGGCCGAAAGCTACTTGAGGGAAGAGCTCGACGTGGATGTGGTGGTAACCACAATAGCGGGCTCCGAGCTCGTCGGCGCTCTGGCCTGCGCGAACTCGAGGGGCATTCTCGTCAGCGATCAGATAACCGAAAGGGAGAAGAGGGTGCTAAGCGAACTGTTCGAGGTTCACGTAGTTAAAACTCAGATGACGTGCTTGGGAAACGTGGTCTGCGTGAACGACAAGGGAGCCATAGTTCATCCCGAAGCGGGGAAGGAGATAATCGAGGCGGTTGAGAATTTCCTCGACGTTGAGGTTGCCAAGAGCACGATAGGGGGGATAAAGACCGTCGGAATGGCGGCGGTTGTTACGAACAGAGGGGGGCTTCTCAACCCTAACGCGAGCGAGTGGGAGATAAAAAGGGTCGAGGAGGTCATGGGGGTGGAGGTAGGGACGGGAACGGTCAACTTCGGCAGCGACATGGTGGGAACGGGTTTGGTCGCGAACTCCAAGGGGTACGTTGCGGGTAAGGACACAACTGGATTTGAGTTGGGTATAATTGAGGAGTCCCTGTTCCCTTAGGAGGTGGTGTTATGAAGTTCGAGGTCGTCGGTGTTTTTAAGAACGCGGAAAGGTGGCAGAAGTTTAGGAAGGTCGTGGAGGCTCACAACGAGCGTTTCGCTTTGGAGAAGGTTTACTCCCTGCTCGGGAGCAACCATAAGGTAAAGAGGCATTTGATAAGGGTCGAAAGCGTTAAGGTGGTCGAGTAAGATGGAGGAGGCTCAGGAGAAGTATTACCTGCTTCAGCAGTTGCAGGCGGAGAGCGAGGCCATTCAGAGGAGGATCGTGGAGCTCGAGATAGTAGATTCTCAACTCGAAAAGACCATAGAGAGCTTGGAATACTTCAACTCCCTCGACGACGGTGTGGAGGCTTTGATGAACTTGGGCGGAGGTGTCTTCGCCTACGTAGACGTAAAGAACGCGAAAAAGATGCTCGTTGACGTGGGAGCGGGTGTCGTTGTCGAGAAGGAGGTCGGTGAGGCCATAGAGTTTTTGAAGAGGAAGAGGGAGGCGATTCAGCAGAGCATAGCCCAACTCGAAAGGGTTCTCGAACAGATGTTGAGCAGGATGAGGGAGATACAGGCGGAGTTGGCCAAAGCTTTAAAGCAGGAAGAGGAGAAGAAGTGACATGTTCAAGTTTCTGAAGGAAAAGCTCTCCGCCTTTAAGAAGAAGCTCGAAAAGAGGGAGGAAGAGATAGAGAAGAAGAAGGTCGAGGAGAGGAAGGAGGAAAAGGAGGTTAGGGAGGAGGTCAAGGAGGAAAGGGAGGGCAAGAAGGTCGGGTTGCTAAGCAAGATAAAGACGTTCGTGGTTGAAAGGGAGATAGTAATTGACGAGAAGCAGGTTGAGGACATACTCGAAGATCTCGAGATAATCCTGCTCGAAAGCGACGTGGCGTTCGAGGTCGTTGAGGAGATAGCAGCAAAACTCAAAGAGCGTTTGGTGGGGAGAAGGAGGAAGATAGGAGAGAAGCTCTCGGATATAGTGATAAACGAGCTTAAGACGATAATTCAGGAGATACTGGACGCGAACAGGTTCGACTTCGACGAGTTCGTTCAGACGAGGCTAAGGGAAAAGAGGCCTTTGAACATAATATTCGTAGGCGTGAACGGGACGGGGAAGACGACGACGATCGCTAAGATAGCGAAGAGGTTGATGGACTTCGGGTATTCCGTCGTTCTTGCCGCCGGGGACACGTTCAGGGCGGGGGCGATCGAACAGTTGGAGGAGCACGGGAGGAGGCTTGGAGTCAAGGTCATAAAGCACAAACCCGGAGCGGATCCCGCAGCGGTGATATACGACGCTATAAAGCATGCGGAGAGTAAGGGGATAGATGTCGTTCTGGCGGATACTGCCGGAAGGATGCACACGAAGAAGAACCTCATAGACCAGCTCGAAAAGATAAAGAGGGTTACTAAGCCGGATCTAACGATATTCGTGGACGAGAGCATAGCGGGGAACGATGCTGTGGAGAGGGCGAGGATGTTCAACGAGGCGGTGGGGATAGACGGCTCTATTCTGACCAAGATAGACGCGGATCCGAAGGGGGGAACGGCGATATCGATAAGCTACGTTACGGGCAGACCTGTTCTGTTTTTGGGAACCGGTCAGGAGTACGACGATCTCGTCAAGTTCGATTCGAAGTGGTTGATAGACAGGATCTTCGGAGACATTTAAAAACTCTTTCCACCGTTAGACATGTATGTACGATGAAGTGGTCGATACGGTCGTGGAGCTCTTCAGAAGGGCGGTAACTGAACTTGGGGAGGATGTACTGGAGGTTCTAAGGAAGGCTTACGAGAGGGAAGATGACGAAGTTGCGAGGATGAATCTCGAAGCGATTTTAAGGAACGTTGAGGTGGCGAGAAGAAGAGGAATACCCATTTGTCAAGATACGGGTTTGCCGGTGGTGTTCGTTGAGATTGGAAGGGAATTCGAGCTCGATTTCGATATCGGTAAGGCCATAGTGGAGGGAGTAAGAAAGGCGACGAGGGAGATTCCCCTAAGACCAAACGCCGTACATCCTATAACAAGAGAGAATTCGGGTGATAACGTGGGGCTGAACATGCCTGTGATACACTACGATATCGTCGATGGGGACGAGCTCAAGCTGACCGTGATGCCCAAAGGGGCGGGAAGCGAAAACTGTTCGGAACTGAGGATGATGCTTCCGAGCGATGTGAAAAAGATTCGAAGGTTTATCGTAGAGGTCGTGAAGAACGCGGGTGGAAAACCTTGTCCACCCGTTTTCGTTGGAGTTGGAATTGGTTCCACCTTCGACGGATGCGCAAAACTTGCTAAGAAGGCTCTGCTAAGAGATGTGAGGAAAATGAACGAGTTCGAACTCGAACTGCTCGAAGACATAAACGAACTTGGAATAGGGCCGATGGGTTTGGGTGGAAAAACGACCGCTCTCGCAGTTCTGATAGAGTACGGTCACTGCCATACCGCATCTCTTCCAGTCGCAGTGAACGTACAATGTTGGGCGAATAGAAGGGCATCAGCTGTTTTGAGGTGATCGTGATGGAGCTGAAGACCCCCGTATCGATCGAGGATGTAAGGAAGCTCAGAGTTGGAGACATCGTTTACGTAACCGGAACGATCGTTACCGCGAGAGATAAGGCCCATGTTAGGATGCTTGAACTGCTTAATAAAAAAGCCAAGCTTCCGTTCGAACTCAACGTCGTATATCACTGTGGCCCTCTCGTCGTAAGGGATGACGGAGGTTGGAGGGTTATATCCGCAGGGCCTACGACATCCGCGAGGATGAACGACAGCACGAGAAAGCTTCTGAGATACACGGACGTTTTGGTCATCGTGGGCAAGGGTGGGATGGATGTGAATTTCGAAGGTAAGGGTGTTTACCTCGCATATACGGGTGGATGTGGTGCCCTTGCGACGGATGCGGTGAGGAGGGTCATCGATGTCCACTGGTTGGATCTGGGGATGCCCGAAGCGGTCTGGGTGCTCGAAGTCGAGAGATTCGGACCGTGTGTGGTGGCCATAGACGCCCACGGAAACAGCCTTTACGAGGAAGTGAAAAGGAGGGTGGAAAAGAACTTTTGTAGGTTAACCTCTCGTTATTAACTCGGGCTTTACGTCAGCTTTAATTATCTTCGGAATCCTTCCGGCGAAGCCAACTATGTCGCCTTTGACCACGATCGCACCCTCGATATGTTTTTTAGCCTTATTCCAGAAATTTCTGAGCGTTTCTTCGATTTCTATCCTACCAAATTCCTGCTTGATCATGTTACCCAATGCCGTTGCAAAGGCATCTGCAACGCAAGCGTCTCTCGCAAAGATCGTCGCGGCGTCGGCGAAGCCGAAGCTGATGGAATGTCCTATGGTTCCGCTCGAAGTGCAAACCGCGTAAAATCCCTTTTCCTCGATTCTGAAGCTTAAAGTGTTGGAATAAGTAAAGATTCCGACCGTTATAGGTCTGTCCAAGAACATCGCTATGTCTCCGCCGTTGTCAACTACTGCAAATTCGGCTCCAGCTTCTACCATCCTCTCAACCGCATATTGGGCGATAACCCCCGCTACGGTCGCCATAGGGCCAACGCTGGCAAGCTTCGACGCGTAGCACATCCTCCCGACTATCCTCCCCTCGCACTCCATCGGCTCCAAGCTCGTTAAAAATAGAGGATCCTCCTTGATCTTTCTCTCTATCTCCCTCCTCGCATCGAGTATAGCATCCACCGCTATTTCGTAATACCTCTCGTCCTCGGCGAGAATGGTGACGACTGTTTCCTTAAACCCGAACCTGAACCTCCTATACCTCACCCTTCGCCTCTCTCTTCACGCTGTTTATCTTCGTTATTATCTCCTTTAGGTATTCGTCCCTCACCTTTATCTTCTTAACGTCGGACTTTAACTTCTCCACCTCCTTGGATATCTCGCAGATCCTCTTTCCGACCTCGTCCTCCATTCTGCTCATCCTCTCCTGAACCTCGTTTATCCTCTTGGTGGTCTCCGTAACCACCTTCGACAGTTCGGTCATCTTGGTCTGAACGTCCCTGACCACTCTCATCTCTTGCTCTATCATCTTCTGAATGTTGTTCAGAGATCTCGAGATGTCCCTGTGGACGATCTCTATGTACCTCGCCACGTTCACGAACTGCTCCTCTAAACTCCCTTTGGCGTCGCTTACGAGTCTGAAAGTATTGTCCACGTTCTTCGCTATCGTCTTGAGACTCTTGTCCAAGCTCAGATTCATGTTGGATATGTCCGACTTCAAGTCCGTTCGCGTCGACTCCACCTTCACCCCCAGATCGTCCACCCTCTTCGCGACATCGTTGGCCACGTTTTGAAGTCTAACGCTCAATTCCGCCAAATTGCATTCGAGACTCTCCAGCCTGCTTTCGAGAAGATCCAACCTCCTCTCCGCATCCTCCACGGCCAACCTGAAGGTGTCGATGGTGCCCTTAGTTTCCTCCCTGAAGGTGAGGAACTCCTTGGTCAGATCTTCCATTATGGCTCCCTTTATCACCTCTGCGAGCTTGTTTATGTCCACTACCATCATGCCCTTTTCACCATTACCATACTTATCATCATCAATATTTATGCTTTACTCTCCCAAAGATAGTTTTAAAATTAAAAATATAAATTTTATAATATTTTAATTTTA
>CAZQJR010000165.1:0-7286 GCA_964592825.1 uncultured archaeon
GATAGTTTCGAGGGACGGATTGCTCATAGCGGCGGATCTTTCACCCAACGTGAACGCGGACGCGTTCGCTGCCATGACCGCGACGATGCTCGGAGCGGCCGAAACCGCGACTTCCGAGTTGGGGATGGGAATACCGGACAGAGTGATAGTGGAAGGAAAGACGGGTAAGATAGTGGCCGTGGGTGCCGGGCCGAAGGCTCTGCTCGTCGTGATGACAAACCCGAGGGCGAACTTGGGGTTAATACTTCTCGAGATAGGTAGGGCGAGCGAAAGGATTAGAGAGCTTTTGGGGTGATCTTATGGAGCCGTTCGAGGTTTTGGTAACCGAAGACCTACGCGAAATGGATAGGAACGAGCTCGAAAATATATTTCTCAAGAGAGAAGACGGTAGAATTCTGTTCTTGGGCAGAATTCCGTTGGCGTCCCTATACGCGACGTTCTTGGCCAACGTTTACGTAGAGTTGACCAAAATAGTGGGTAAGGCTTCGAAGGGGCTCATACTCAACGCTTCGAGGAACGGCGGACTTAGGGCTGGAAGGGGGATAAGGAGGAGGTACGAGAAGAGGTACGGGGATCTCGAAAGGGACAAGGCGATATCGATAGCGAGGAACATGGTGATGGTCTGGGACAGATGCTTCGGCTGGGGGAGATTCGAGTTCGAGGACGACGGGGAGAGGATAAGGGTTAGGGTTTACGACTCCTTCGAAGCCGTGGGATACCTGAAACTTAAAAAGGAGAGATCGCAGCAACCAGTTTGCTGGATGCTTCTCGGATACGTCTGGGGGCTGTTGGAGGGGCTGCTCGGACGAAAGTTTAACGGGGAGGAGAGGATGTGCAAGGCTAAGGGGGACGAGTACTGTCTGTTCGAGTACCTCTGAGCAGATCCAGCGCGAGAGTTTTGTTGTTCTCCCATTCGATGGCGAAGTTGTCCCAGAAGACGCACGTACCCAACACGATCAACTCACCGCCCACGTTCAGCTTCACACCCAACGTAGGTTTCTCTATGCCCGTCGGATGACACTTCGCGGTTTCGAACGTTTCGATTATGGCACAATCCTTGGCGCTGACGGACGCCGAGCACGGCATGACTACGGTGTTCTCCCCGTACTTGGCCTTCGGGAACAGCACGTCGTCGTAGTTGTTGACGGGATCCATGACTACGTCGTTGTTTATCCTAACGTTGAACTCCATCTTGGCGAGAGCCTTGTTTATCCTCTCCGCCACCCCGTCCATGTTTTCGTAGTACGCAGCGAATATGACCCTCTTACCGGCCTTCAGCCATCTCCTTATCTTAGCAACCTCCTGACTCCTGAAGTCCTTCTCCGGATAGTTGAAAACTATGACGTCGTAATCCCCAAGCTTGTTGAAGTTCCTTATTTCGTATATCTCTATGCCCTCCTTCTCCGCGTACCTCCTTAGCTTCGAGAAGTAGTAGTAGTCCTCTATGGTGAACTCCCCGTGGCTGTTGTCCCAGCCGACGCTCATGTCCGCATTTAATTGCATCGTAAAATAAAATTTGTGCAAGAGAAACCTTTTTAAGCCACCCTTCCCTAACTTAATCGGGCGCGGGTAGTCTAGCCCGGTAGGACAACGCCCTTCCGAGGCGTTGGCCCGGGTTCAAATCCCGGCCCGCGCACTTTTAACGCATAGGAATTTCGCCAAGAACGCCTTGAAGCCTTTGCTCCCCACCTTAAGAACGTCCTCGCCCACGAGCATTTCGAAACCCTCTCTTATAACTTCTCCGACGTTCTTTCCCATCGCTCTCCACTCCCTCCTCACGAATTCAGCTATGGCGTCCTCAACCCTCCAACTCCTCCTCTCGACGTAAACCCAGAGCTTCCCGTTCTCTAAGAACGGTTCGTACTTCCTCTCCTTCCTTAGAAACCTCTCAACGTGATCTTCCTCCTCAAACGGAGGGCCTTCGTGCCTCCTAATCCTCGATAGCTCCTTAACTTGGGTTTCGAACACGAGGTAACACCTGTCCCCGTCGACGAAGAATCCTGAACGGAGGGGAAGGAAGTTCTCCCTCTTCAGAAATTCATGAACCCTCCTGCACGCCTTCTCGAGTTGGGGATAGAGGTTGTCTTCGACTACGTCCGGCCTATCGAATACAACTACGCACAGACCCGTTCCCCTCTCCTCAATCTCCCTCGCCAACTCTTCGTCGCTCGGCACCTCCGCCTCTCTTTCGATGAAGAAATCCTTAGAGGGTCTCTTTAGGAACTCCCTGCACAAGAGAACGAACTTCGCCAAGTTGTCCAAGCTTAGGTTCGCGGCCACGTTCCTCTTCGGATCGACGGGATCGACTACGAAAAATCCCGACCCCCTCTTCCTGTAAACCTTCCCAGCTGGAACGTCTATGACGGTGTTCCTCGTCCACTTCGTAGCGTTCCTTACGACGTCCAAAAACGAACCGTAAAACACTATCAGAAGTTCGCACAGATACCCGGAAAACCCCCTAACCTTGTACTCAGCCCCGTATATCCCCGCCACCTTCAGAAACTTCTTGAGCAACCTAACTTCGTTCTCCTTTCCCTTTATCCTGTCCTTGAGCCAGTCGTGATGGAAAGGGGTTCTGTCCACCGCCGACTTTATCTTTTCCGCGGACTTCAGCTTGTAGCACGGGACGACGTCGACGTCAACGCCCTTGACCTTGCCGTGGACGTAGGGATGCGCGGCGTACCTCAACTCGTATTCGTCCACGACCGCCTTTCCGATCTCAAGCCCCACCCTTTCGAGCTCCTCCATCGGAACGTTTTCGGGGAAGAGTATGAACACGTCTATTTCGAGGTTTCCCCTGAGCCAAGTGTTCCTCGCGTAGCTTCCCAAGAACCTGTACTCGAGCTCGGGGTGATCCTTGAGCACCCTCTCCAGCCTCCTCCTGAGCTCCTCCTCAGCCTCCCTCGCCTTCCTGACCTCCTCCTCGCTCGGAACTACGAGGGGCAAAGCCTCTTCGAGAACTCTCTCGACGTCCTCCATCGCTCCGACCTTAGAAACGTCGATTCAAAGCTTTAACGACAAGGTTTAAATTCATTCGAGTCGAGCACCTCCGGATGAGCGAGGAGCATAGGTTGTTCATAAAGAGGGAAGGTTATCCCTCACCCGGGGAGATAGTCATAGGAACGGTTACGAGGGTTTTGGATTTCGGAGCGTTCGTATCCCTCGACGAGTACGAGGATAAGGAGGGTATGGTTCACATAAGCGAGGTCGCTCCGGGATGGGTCAAGGACATCAGGGATCACGTCAAGAAGGGGCAGAAGGTCGTTTGCAAGGTTCTAAGCGTAAATCCGAAGAGGGGGCACATCGACCTCTCCATAAAGGACGTTACGGAGAGGCAGAAGAAGGAGAAGTGGCAGCAGTGGAAAAGCGAGCTTAAGGCGTTCAAGTGGCTCGAAATAGCGGGTGAAAAGGCAGGAGTAGATTTCGAGGAGCTCGTCAAGGCTGGGAAGAGGTTGATGAAGGAGTACGATACCATATACGAGGCATTTGAGGAGGCTGCCTTTGAGGGTTACGAGGTTCTCGTGCCGATAGTCGGGGAGAAGCTCGCCAAAGCCATTGCGGAGCTCGCGAGGGAGAACATAAAGCCTCCGAGGGTGAAGGTAAGGGGGTATTTCGAGCTGAGGAGCATGGCTCCCGATGGCGTGGAGAGGATAAAGAAGGCTCTGATGAAAGCTTATGATGTTGCTAAGGATGGGGTTAAGGTCGTCGTGGAGTACATGGGTGCTCCGAAGTACAGGATAGTGATAGAGGCGGAGGACTACAAGATCGCGGAAAAGGCTTTGAAGGATGCGGTCAACAAGGTTCTTAAGACCATAAAGAGGCTCGGAGGTTACGGTAACTTCGTGAGGGAGGCGGTATGAAGGTAAGGATGAGGAAGTGTCCCAAGTGCGGTAGGTACACCCTCAAGGAAACATGCCCCGAATGCGGTAGCAAGACTTTCATGCCCATACCACCGAAGTTCTCGCCCGAGGATCCTTACGGGAAGTATAGAAGGATGCTGAGAAAGGAAGTGGGTTTTTTCAACGTCGGGAGGTGGCACAATGCTGAAGAGGGTTGACGTTAGGTATTTGAAAGAGCCCGAAGATGTTGGCTTGGAGAAACCGGTGTTCATCGAAGGTTTGCCGGGAATAGGGCACGTGGGCAAGCTCGTGGCCGATCACTTGGTCAAGGAGCTCGAGGCGGAGAAGGTCGTCGAAATATACTCGCACCACTTTCCCCCTCAGGTGATGGTTAACGAGGACGGGACGATAAGGTTGCCGAAGAACGAGATTTACGCCTACAAGTCCGATGGGGAATCGCCCGATCTCTTGATCCTCGTTGGAGATTTTCAGAGCATGAACGGCGAGGGGCACTTCGAGCTCGTCAACGCCTACATAGATGTCGCGAAGAGGTTCAACGCGAGGAGGATATATACGTTGGGAGGTTACGGGGTAGGTAAGCTCGTCGAGGAGCCGTACGTGATAGGGGCGGCGAACAGCCTGAAGCTCGTGGAGGAGCTTAAGAGCTACGGCGTCAAGATCGAGAGAGGAGAGCCGAGCGGTGGGATAATAGGGGCTTCCGGTCTGCTTTTGGGAGTTTCACAGCTTGAGGGGATTGAGGCGGCATGCCTAATGGGCGTCACGTCTGGATACATGGTCGATCCAAAGAGTGCGAAAGCGGTGCTGGACGTTCTTATGAAGATGCTCAACCTAAAGGTTAGCGTTGAGGCGCTTGAAGAGAGAGCCAAGGAAATGGAGAGGCTCATAGCACAAATAAAGGAGATGCAGGAGGCGGCGATGCAACAGTGGAAGAGCGACGAGGATTTGAGATACTTCAGGTGATCAAAACGAATTTGTAGCGTCGAATCGTAGTTGGTTCGATGTTATCCAACCACAAGACCAAGATAATAGCCACCATAGGCCCGGCTTCGAACTCCAAAAGCGTTCTTAGAAGGTTGGTCAGGGCGGGAGTAAACGTAGCGAGGATAAACTTCGCCCACGGGACTTTCGAGGAGCACGCGAAGGTTGTTGAGAGGATAAGGGAGGTTTCGGAGAGGCTCGAGACGTTCGTTTCGATTCTTGGTGATCTTCCGGGAATAAAGATAAGGATAGGGAAGCTGGCCAAGGAGCCGATAGAGCTCGTTAAGGGGCAGAGGGTCGTTTTGACTACGAGGGACGTGGAGGGAACGGAGGAAGAGATTCCCGTGGAGTTCAAGGATCTTCCAAGGATCGTGGAGAAGGGGGACGTTATATACCTGAACGACGGTTACATCGCTTTGAAGGTCGAGGAGGTCGTGGGGGAGGACGTGATCTGCAGGGTAATGAGCGGTGGGAAGGTTTTCAGCAGGAAGGGGCTGAACGTTCCCAAGGCGGATCTTCCCCTCGAGGCCGTGACGGACGAAGACATCGAGATCCTCGACTTCATGATCGATACGGGTTTCGATGCGGTTGGAATATCGTTCGTAGGCTCGGCTCACGACGTTATAAAGGTTAAAAGGCATCTGAAGAGGAGGAACGCGAGGCTGTTCGTTATCTCGAAGATAGAGAGGATAGACGGTCTGAGAAACTTCGAGGAGATCCTGAGCGCGAGCGACGGGATCATGGTGGCGAGAGGGGATTTGGGAGTTGAGGTTCCGATAGAGAGATTACCCATAATCCAGAAGAGGCTGATAAGGAGGGCGAACGTTGAGGGAAAGCCGGCGATAACCGCAACCCAGATGCTGGAATCCATGACCACCGATAGGATGCCGACGAGGGCGGAGGTTACGGACGTTGCGAACGCAATATTGGACGGGAGCGACGCGATGATGCTCTCCGAGGAGACGGCGGTCGGGAGGTATCCAGTCGAGGCGGTGAGGGTGATGGCGAAGATCGCTAAAACGACCGAGAGCTACAGGGAGGGATTGGAGGAGTGGGTGCTCGTGAAGAGGGGAACGATAAAGGACGCGGTGGCTTTGGCGATAGCGGAGGCGTTGAAGGTCGTTGACGTGAAGTTCATAGTCACCCCGACGAGGCTCGGCGAGACTCCGAGGCTGATATCGAGGTTCAAGCCGAAGCAGTGGATACTGGCGTTCTCGAGCGATAGAGCCACGGTGGGTGGGCTAACATTCTCTTACGGCGTTCATCCATTCCTGATGGACGAAGGGTTCGGGGAGGAGGACATGATATCGATGTTGAAGGATCTCGGGCTCGTTAAGGCGGGGGATAAGGTTATGATCACTGAAAGCAGACCTCCGGAAATGGGGACGAACTCTATGAGGATCCTAAGGTTGGGATGATGACGGACCTCCTTGCTGACTGGTGATGATAGAGTCCCGTCCTGACCACCTCAGCACGACATCCTTAAACTCCTTCGGTAGAAGTATGACGTCGCCGTAATACGGCTTTAGAACGAGCGCGTCCCCTTTCACGAACACCTCCTTAAAGTTCTTCCAGCGGATAAGATGCCCGTTCACCCTGATCCCCGTCGAAGTCACCTCGTAAACCTTTGGTGTGGATCTGAAGTAGATGAGCACGATGGGGTAAACGGTGGTCATGAACAACGCGTAAATCTTCCAGAAATAGACTTCAACCTTCATCGCCAGCGCCAGCCAAACGATTTCGAGGATAAGTAGTGCGACGAGCACCATCCTGCTGAAGCTCATCCTGAGAGCTCTCAACTCCCACCTTCTGTCGCTACGAAATCTCATAGAAAACGGTATGTTTTAGGACGTTAACGTTTTTTTCGTGGAATTGGTTCGGTTTGCGAAGGAGATGTACGAGGAGCATCGGATGGATCTCGTAAGGTTTCTCCCAATCGTGTCGAAGCTTGAGAGGGCGATAGGGAGAACTCAGGAATACATGATCTCGGTCGGGATAAAGGAGACTTGTCGTATCTGCGCCATGGAAACTGGAAGTTGCTGTAAAAGGGGAATGGAGAGGATTTACGGCGTCGAAATACTTTTGATAAACCTCCTCATGGGCGTGGAGTTACCGGAAAGGAGGTACAGGGAGGATCTATGCTTCTTCTGCGGGAAGAACGGTTGCAGGCTTAAGGCGAGGGAGGGAATATGCGTAACGTATCTGTGCGATAGAATCGACGTAGATAGGACGGAGTTCAACAAAGTTTGCTCGTTAGAGCTCGGATACCTGTCGTTGTTGAAGGTCAAGTTGAGGAGGTTTTTGGATCAGAGGGTTCCACGCTCCTCATCTTTCGTCGGATTCTGGCGGTCTCATCATCCTAAACCTTTATCTTCCGGGAGATATACGTTTTACGATGATGAGGGTCGCTCTACACTGAGGCGACGATGAAGAGCTCGAACCCGCTGA
>CAZQJR010000166.1:0-7715 GCA_964592825.1 uncultured archaeon
CTTCTCCTCGACGTATATCGGGCAAGCGAGCCTAACCGCTATTGCTATGCTGTCGCTCGGCCTCGCGTCGACCTCTATCTCGTGATCGTTCTGCTTCAGGATTATACGGGCGTAGAACGTGTTGTCTATGAGATCGTCGATTACGACCCTCTCAACCCTCGCGTTGAGCTTCCCGATTATATCGACGAGCAGGTCGTGGGTCATCGGACGGGGCGGAACCTGATTCTTCAGGGCGGAGTGTATGGCCATGGCCTCGGCTATGCCTATGTATATGGGCAAAAGCCTTCCGTCCTCCGCTCTCAAAACCACGACGGGCGAGAGCCCGAATACGCTCGGAGCCGCGAACACACCGAACACTTCAGCGACCAGCTCCATTAATATCTCGATCTGCACGGTCTTATTAATACTTTTGCCAGCCGAAAGTTATCTTAAGCTTGGAGTCGCATTCGGTCGGATGAAGTTGGGCAAGCTCTTCGACAATTTCGAACTTCTGAAGAGATTGCTCTCCGACAGGGCGGAGTGCAGGGACAACGAAATAGTCATAATCGATCCCCCCTTCGAGATCAAGATCCTCAAAACCGAAAGGCTGGTGGTGTTCAGCAGAGAGGGGGAAGACGTGGCAATTTTGGGAGAGGGGTTTTCGGAGGTAAAGGAGGAATTTAAAAGCTACATCGACGAATGGCTAACTGCTCTAACCTCCTTGGGCTTTAAGAGGTACATTCCTCGTAGAAAAATTTAAGTGTTAAAACGTGTCGGGATCTGATTATGAGGAAGTATGCGATAGTAGGTATAATACTCTTAATCGTTTGTATAGTATCGGGCGTTTATGCATACGAACAGTACACCAAAGAAAAGCTCGTTTATCAATACGTCAAGAGCGCGACGAAGTACATGGAGAACGGGGACTACGACAAGGCGATAAGCCTGCTCAAGAAGGCCATAGAGATCGATCCGAACTATCCTATAGCGTACTACGACCTCGCCCTTGCCTACGGAAACGAGAACCAGTTCCACAGATACTACAAGCTACCGGGCGAGACTTTCACTCAAGCGGGGCATCCTGAGATGCAGAAGAAGTACGAGCTCGCAGTTCACTACGCCAAGCTCTTGGAGGAGAAGTTTCCGGAATACAAGCCTATAGCCGAGCAGATTCTTGGCGACATAAACTTCCTCTACTACTGCGGTTACGTGAACAGGGAGAAGTACGTCCTGCCCCACTACCTCTACGCCCTCAAGCACATAAACGCAGTTGAGAAGTTCCTCGGTAAGGAGGGCGTGTCGGCGCTCTACACGAATCTCGCGAGAACGTATCTCGCCATGGCGGAGGTTAAGAAGGCGGAGGAGTATTACATAAAGGCCATAAAGGTGTACCCGGATCCGGGGCTCGACACGGCGTACGAGCACCTCGCTTGGGTTGAGCTCGAGCTGGGCAACATAACCGGCGCGTACGATGTGGCCATGGAATACATCAAGCACGCTCAGAAGTACGGATGGGACAGCGATCTCGGTCTCGCTCCGGCGAGCATATCCGCTTATCTGCTCGGAAAATACGACGAAGCCGCTAAGTTGGCTGAGAGGATAATTAAGAAGTTCCCCGAGTCCGATTACGTCGGTGAGGCGTACAGAATCCTCGCCATGATATACTACAAGAACGGAAACAAGGATATGGCCGTGAAGATGCTCGAGAACGACGTCAAGCACTGCGACGAGTTGATGAAGCATCCCGACGACTGCACGACCGTGCCGACGTCCATGTACGAAAGGGCTCTCGCGTACTACTACCTGTACGTTTACACGAACAACACCACCGACCTGAACAAGGCCATAGAGGATCTTACGTGGATAGTCGATCATCCGAGGCAGACGAAGAGGGAGGTCGCCCATAGGGACTACTACATCCTCGCCCACCTATCCCTCGCGAGCATATACTCCCAGATCGGTGACTTCAACAAGTCGAAGCAGTACCTGATCAAGCTCAAGAACGAGCTCGACACCGATCCGAACATGCAGGGATGGAGGAAGTTCATAGGGCCGAAGGTGAACGAACTGCTCGAGAAGGTCGAGCACGGTGAGAAGATCGAGATGCCCGAAATAGTCTGGATACTCTCCCACTAACAATTTTTTTTATCATAGGAGCTCGGCCACCTTTTTTGCGAGTACGTCGAAGACGTATCCCGAAACGAACGTTGCTACGAGAACAGCTATTCCTATCGTCAGCGGGGCGTGAACGCCCCTAAACACGTAGAAGGCGATCCAGTTGACTAAAAGACAGGCCAGACTACCGACCCCCCCGTTCACGAAGTCCGTAAGAACCCCCATGAGCAGGAAGGAGACGAATCCGAAGGCTCCGAAGTATGGTGGGTTCACCACACCGTACCAAGGGCCGTTGAGCAACAGCAGCGACACGGTCAGAACGGAAACCGCAACCCCCCATCCCCTTCCGAAAAGTTCCCTCGCGAGGGCTATCCAGAAGACGTAGAGGATTCCAGAAAGAAGACCCAACCCCAAGCAGGGGACGCCCTCTATCCCCAAGGCCTTCGAAACAGTATGGGTGGGGAAGAAGTAGGACATCATCAGTCCGGCTATGGAGAGCATAACAACTCCCAAATACTTGACGATCTCACCACGGGCACTTTCTGCAGACCTCATGCCTCCTCATCTCCTTGAGGAATCTCAAATGCTCCTCGAAGCTCAGGGATCTGTAATGGTAACCCATTTCGTGCAGGAAACAGCATGGGCTCGCGGTCAGATCCCAACCGAGGAATATGCAGGACAGCGCCACTACGCAGGGTCTCGAACTCTTCGGCGGGCAGTACACCTTTATACCGTAATCCTTCGCAACCTCCTTCGCAACATCGCATGCCCTCTTTACCTCCTTCTTCGTTATGGGATCCACGCCGAGGTGGAGGTGGAAGAGTCTATGAAGGACGACGTCCATCCCGCACTCCCCGGCGAACCTGACTATCTCCGCTATGTCTTCGAGGTTGTCGTGGAGTATCGTCACGTCCACGAATGCCTTTATGTCGTCGTTCCTCCTGCAGAACTCCCTCACGTTCTCGAACACCTTCTCGTTACCCTTAACCCTGAATATTCCGAAGGCAATTGAGTCCAGTTCGCTCTCGAGTATCTCATCCATCCTGATGTCGAGCAGGGTTCCGTTCGTTATAAGGCTCGTCTCCACACCGAGGTCGTGGGCGTAGTTAACGAACTTGAAGAGGTCGGGGTGCAACAGGGGCTCTCCCCATCCGTGAAAGGAAACCTCTTTGAACTTCTCCACGGGCACCTTCTCTATGTCCTCCAAGTACCCTACCTTCCTTCCGCTCCGGCTTCGCATGCAGATAGAACAGTTACGGTTGCAGTCGTTCGTCACCTCGAGCTGAAGGATCTTGGGTTTGATCATAAAACAAAAAAATTAAATCGATTTTATAAATCTTACGATCTTGTATCCGAACAGCGAAACTATTGTCGCCACAGCGAGTATCTGGTTGAAGAGCATCGCCGTCGCGAAGGAGGTCGAGGTTATGCTTCCACCGATAGTCGCGGAAATGGGCGCGCACATGGTCAAGCACCTCCCGGCTTCGCAAAAACACCCTTAACAACGAGGGCAATTCCGGCTATGCCGGTCAGAACCGATACGAGCACCATCGGTAGTATTCCGCCCAGAGTCAACGCTGGTGCCATCGATATCGATACCGGCGCGCACATGCTACCACCCGTTTGCTCTATGGGTAGCAAACGTTATAAATTTTTCGCGGAATCCTTCTTTTCACCGTAGCAAGGAGGTGGTGGCGGGTATGTCGACAAAAGTCGGTTCGATAATGAGATACGCCTACAGATTGCTTCATCCTCGTGTGGCGTTTCTGCTACTAACGAAGTTCGGAAATCGAATCAACGCGATGACCCTCGCTTGGCACACCCCCGTTGACTACGATCTCATAGCTTTAGCCGTAGATAGGGAAAATTACAGCTACGAGTTGATAAAGAAATCGGGGGAGTTCACACTGAACGTTCTCGACAGGTTGGACGTTCTTTGGAAGGCCGGAACCGTCAGCGGGAGGGACGTGAACAAGATAGAGCTGTTAGGTGTAGAGCTCGAGAAGGGTGTGAAGATAGAAACGCCCCACGTCAAGGATGCTATGGCGTATTTGGAGTGCAGGGTGGAAAGGGAGATCGAGTTCGAGGAGCACTCGCTTTTCGTCGCAAGGATAGCGTTCGCCTACGCTGACAAAAGATTTTTCAAGGAGATCTGGCTCGAAGGGGTCAGGGTTCCCATGCACGTCGGAAAGGACGTGTTCACTACGCCCTCGAAATACGAAAGGGTTAGAGAATCATGCTGAGGAACTTCCTCGTTCTCTCGTGCTTGGGGTTCGTGAATATCTCCTCCGGACTTCCCTCCTCCACTATCCTACCCTGATCCATGAAGATTACCCTATCTCCCACCTCCTTGGCGAATCCCATCTCGTGCGTGACGACGATCATCGTCATTCCGTCCCTCGCAAGCTGTTTCATGACGTCGAGCACCTCCTTAACGAGCTCCGGATCGAGGGCGGACGTCACCTCGTCGAACAGCATTATCTCGGGGTTCATAGCCAAAGCCCTCGCTATAGCAACCCTCTGCTGTTGCCCTCCGCTTAGCTGGTGGGGATAGTGATCGACGTAGTCCTCGAGACCTACCTTTTTCAGAAACCTCATCGCTATCCTCTCCGCCTCGTCCTTGGGAATCTTCTTGACCACCCTCAGCGGAAGGGTGATGTTCTCCAAAGCCGTGAGGTGGGAGAAAAGGTTGTACTGCTGAAACACGATTCCTATCCTCTGCCTAATCCTGTTTATGTCAACGTTCGAATCGGTTATGTCGATGCCGTCGAATATTATCTTCCCCCTCGTCGGCTCCTCCAGCCTGTTTATGCACTTCAGCAGCGTGGACTTACCGCTGCCCGATGGGCCTATGATCACTACGACCTCTCCCTTCTCCACCTCCATGTTTATTCCTCTCAGCACATGCCTGTCTCCGAACCTCTTGTGCAGATCGATTATCTTAAGTATGGACATGCTCACCACCTATCCTCTTCTGCACGTAGTCGACGAGCTTACTTAACGGTAACGTCATCATAAGGTAGAACATCGCCACTCCAAGCAAGGGCGTCCAAGCGTTGAACGTTACGGCGTATATCTGCATTCCCGTCCTCGTAAGTTCGGCTATGGCTATGACCGAAAGCAACGACGAGTCCTTCAGGAGGGCTATGAACTCGTTGCCCAACGCCGGGAGTATGTTTCTGAAGGCCTGAGGGAGTATGACGTATCTCATCGCCTGAACGTAGGTCATTCCCAAAGACCTCGCCGCCTCCATCTGCCCCTTCGGAACGCTCAATATTCCAGCCCTTATCACCTCCGCTATGTAAGCTCCACTGTTTATGCCGAGAGCGAGAATTCCGGCTATCTCGGGAGGTAGGTTTATACCGGCCGCAGGCAGGCCGTAGTAGACGATCATGATCTGAACGAGCAACGGTGTTCCCCTGATAACCTCCACGTAAACCGTTGCGATTGCGTTCAGCACTAAGTTCCTGACTATCCTGAATATTCCCATAACTGTTCCTATGACCAAGCCGAGGAGGGTAGAGAACACCGTGAACTTCAGAGTTACGAGGGCTCCTCTCGCGAGATCGGGGAGGATCCTTATGAAGAGGTTGACGTCGAACTGTCCGATGGCCGTCATCTTCCTCCCCTAAAAAATTAGAGAGAGGACGTGACGTTCGTGGCGTTTAGGAGAAGGGATATGTCGGGCTTCGAACCGAACCACTTCTCGTATATTTTTGCGTACGTTCCGTCCTTGAATATCTCGAGCAGAGCATCGTTTATGGCCTTCAGCAACTTCGGATTGTCCTTGGCGACCGCGATTCCGTAGTATTCGTGCGTTAGCCTCTGCTCTATGACCTTGTAGTCCTCCGGGCACTTCTTGGCCATCCACATGGCGATACCGTTGTCGATTATCACCGCGTCGAGCCTTCCGTTCTTCAGATCCATAAGAGCGTCGGGAGTCGTCTTGTATAGCTTCAGCTTGAACTTTATACCTTGCTTTATGAGTTTCTCTGCGAAGAACTCTCCGGTCGTACCCATCTGAACCCCTACGACCTTTCCGGCCAGATCCTTCACGCCGTGAATTCTGTTATCGTTCGCCCTCACCACTATGACCTGAGACGCAACGAAGTAGGGTCTGCTGAAGTCGACCTGCTTCGCCCTCTCCTTGGTTATGGTCATGGCGCTGCATATGCAGTCGTACTTGTGGGCGAGAAGGCCGGGGATTATTCCCTCCCAAGCGACGTTCTTGAACTCCACCTTCAGCCCGAGCCTCTGGGCGACGGCCTTCATTAGATCCACGTCGAATCCCTCGAACTTCTTCGTCGTCTCGTTTATGTATTCGAACGGCGGATACGTGGCGTCCATTCCTACGGTCAGGGTTCCCGGCTTTACGAGTTTGTACTTTTCCTCGACCTTCTTTTCCTGAGCGCACCCGAGCATTACGAGGCAGAGCGCTAAGGCCAGAATCAGCAGCGTCCTCTTACCCAGCATGAGATCGTCTATGGTCTGCGGTGGATATAAAACGATTTGGTTTTACTTTCGCTAACGAACAATAGTTAAAATCAGAGGTGCCAGCAAACTCCCCTTATGAACTCGAGCCCCTTAAGCCTCGCGAGCTCGTCGAGAATGTCCTTCATCCTCTCCATCTCAAGCCTCCTCTTTATCGCATCCGGATCAACGTAACCCCACTTCTCCATGGCCTTCTTCAGCTCCTCGTACCTCTCCGCATATTCCCTAACGCTCGAACCCTCAGCTACAGCCTCAGCGGCGAGCCTCAATGCCCTCGCACCCTTCTCAGTGCCATCGGGATGACCGTGCACACCCCCTCCAGCCTGAATCGTAACGTTCTTCCCGTGGATTACCACGAGGGCATCTACCTTGGTGGGATCGAGACCTCCGGAAGCAACTGGCATCATCGGCTTTATGTGATCGGCGAATTCGAACGCGAGAGAACCGAGGTAGAACTTCTCCTCTCCCTCCATGAACTCCGCGAGGTTGTGGAACCTCTTTATGAGCAGAGCTCCTCCCTCCATCTTCCCCACTCCCGTTCCGACGTGGAGCTGATCAACCCCTATTAGCCTGTAAACCTTCTCGAGTATCTGGAAGTTAACCCCGTAGCTCCCCCTGTGCCAAGCAGCGTATCCAGCTCTGTGAGCGTGGACTATCAGCTTGTGCTTCCTCGTTACGTTGATCATGTACTCCAGAGCGGGAATTCCGAGAACGTAAACGTCCAGCATCACGCAGTTGTGTCCCCTCTCCACGACCTTCTCAACCCTCTCGACCATCCTTTCTATCGAGGAGTCGGTTACGTTCACGCAGTATATCTTCTTCTCCCCCGTTTCACTCTCAGCCCTGTCCATCGCCTCGAATACCGCATCGAACCTCTCCTCCCACCTGCAGAAGTCCTGATCGACGAGGTTTTCGTCGTCCTTCACGAGATCGAGCCCGTTGACCCACGCTTTGTAAGCGACTTCCGCGAACTCCTTCGGAGCAAGCCCAACCTTCGGCTTGACTATCGTGCCCACGTGAGGCCTTCCGCTCTTCTCAGTACCGACGTACTTCCTTATCCCGTCCAGCCCCACGGCCGGGCCTTCGAAAAGCCTCTGGTACTTCTTCGGGAAGCTTATGTCGAGGATGTA
>CAZQJR010000167.1:0-4943 GCA_964592825.1 uncultured archaeon
TACGACTTCAACGTTCCAGTCAAAATCACTCCTCCGAAGTCTTAGAGGACTATGTTCTGCCTGTACCCGCACTCCGGACACCTATCACCGTCGAGATTCATTTCGACTATGTAAAATCCGTCTCTGTCTATGAGGAGGTGCCCGCAGTTGGGGCAGTAGGTGTCCTCGTACCTATGCCCCCAAACGTTCCCTACGTAAACGTACTCGAGCCCCACGTCCTTCGCGACCTCCACGGCCTTCTCGAGAGTTTCCACTGGGGTCGGGGGTTTGTCGAGCATCTGGAAGTCGGGATGGAATCGGGAGAAGTGAACGGGAATTCTCCTGTCTATCCCGTAAACCCACTCGGCGAACTCCCTTATCTCCTCCATGGAGTCGTTCTCCCCCGGAATAACGAGGTACGTTAGCTCCAAGAATATCCCCTTTTTGTGCATGTACTCTACGCTCCTAAGCACGTTCTCGAGCTTAGCCCTGCAGATCCTCCTGTAAAAGTCCTCGTTGAACGCCTTGACGTCCACGTTCGCGGCGTCGAGTATGCCCTCGAACTGATCTATGGCCTCGAAGCTCATGTATCCGTTCGTGACGTAAACGACGTAGTATCCCTCCCTCTTCACCAGCTTGCTCGAATCCAGCGCGAACTCGTGCCATATCGAGGGTTCGTTGTAAGTCCAAGCTATCCCGTCCGCGCCGTTGTTCCGGGTCATGGTCAGGATGTCCTCGGGTCCGTATTCCCTAAGGTATGGATAGCTCAAATCCGCGAAGGCGATGGTGTAGTTCTGACAGTGCTTGCACCTGAAGTTACAGCTTATTCCTCCGAAGGAGAGGACGAGGGATCCGGGTTTGAAGTTGTGTAAGGGCTTCTTCTCTATTGGATCGAGAGCGACCGAGGAGACGAGACCGTAGTTGTAAACCTTGAGCACGCCGTCCTCGTTTTTCCTAACCCTGCATATCCCCCACTTACCCGGCTTGAGCCTGCAACGGTGCATACAGGTTTTGCAAACGACCACGTCGTCCTCCCTATCGTAGAGGTAGGATTCGACTATCATCATAGAACGTCTCCTCCGAACGATTTAAGCATTCCGTAAAGTTCAAAAGATCGTAGCTCAACGAAGTTCGATGAAATTGGGAATCCAACCGGACATCTTTCACAAACCGAAAGAAGCTTTCGAGTTCGCATCCAAGCACGGCTTTTCTCACGTCGAGGTTCTCATGGATCATCCCCTCTACAGCATGGAGAACCTCAGCCACACAGAACTTCTCGAACTCAAGGAGAGCTACGGCTTGGAAGTCTTACTCCACGCCCCTGCGACTTCGACGAACTTCATTTCGGTCAGCGAAACCATGCGCAACGCGAGCTACGAGGAGCTGAGGAGGGTTCTTCACTACGCCGACAGGTGCGATGCCGAGGTCGTCACGTTCCACATCGGGTGGAATCCCGGATTCATCACCGCCAAGGGTTTCGTTTTCCCGAGGGAGATGTACGGGGATCACAACTACAGGGTTCTTACCACCGAGATGTTCGAATTCTTAAGGCAGGTGGATTGCGAGATGCTCGCTCTTGAAAACACCATATCGCTCGACGATAAGCTGATAGAGGCCATAGAGTTCCTCTTGGAGAACACGGAGCTAAAGCTGACGTTCGACGTAGGACACTACAACTGCAGGGAGGGGCACGACGTTTTTCTGAAGCACTTCGACAGGGTCGTTAACGTACATCTTCACGACAACGAAGGCGACGCGGACATGCACCTCGCCTTGGGTGAGGGTAGCGTCGATCTAAGCATAATCCCCGAAGACTACGACGGGTTCATGACGCTCGAAGTTAGGAACGAGGAGGCCATCTTGAAGTCCAAGGAGTATTTGGAGAGGTGGTGGAGGCGTGGTTAGGGGTTTCTTCATTGGCAGGTTTCAGCCCTACCACTTGGGACATCACAACGTCGTCAAGCACATAGTTTACGAGGTCGACGAGCTCATAATAGCCATAGGGAGCGCTCAGGAAAGTCACACTCTCGAAAATCCCTTCACAGCGGGGGAGAGGGTGCTCATGGTTTCGAGGGCGCTCGAGGAGATCGATCCCGAGCTTAAGAAGAGGGTTTACATAATACCGCTCGAAGACATATACAGGAACAGCCTTTGGGTCTCCCACGTCTGCTCCATGGTTCCCCCTTTCGACGTCGTCTTTTCCAACAACCCCCTCGTCATAAGGCTGTTCAAGGAGGCGGGATTCGAGGTCAGGACTACGGAGATGTACAATAGAAACGAGTATCAGGGAACGGAGATAAGGAGGAGAATGCTTAAGGGGGAGAGGTGGGAGGATCTCGTTCCGAAGTCCGTCGTGGAAGTCATAAGGGAGATAGGCGGTATAGAGAGGATAAGGGAGATCGCCGGTAAGGATGCTTGAGGTAATAAGCGTTCGCTGGTTGAGGTTCGTGAACGTTGTTATGAAGAACGGGGTAGTGCTCAGGATCACTTTCGATGAAAAGCCACTCTACGAGAACGTTCAGAGCGAGACGGCGAAGTCTCTGAAGAGGGATCTGGAAAGGTATCTGAGGGGGGAGAGGGTGGACTTTTCGGAATACGAGGTCGATCTATCTGACCTTACCCCGTTCACACGAATGGTGCTCGAGGAGGTGAGGAAAATTCCGTACGGCAGAACGTTAACCTACGGCGATCTTGCGAAGGTTTTCGGAACTTCTCCGAGAGCGGTGGGGGTTGCTGTGAAGAAAAATCCCGTTCCGATCTTAATTCCCTGCCACAGGGTCGTCGCCAAAGACGGTTTGGGAGGATACGGCGGAGGAATTAAATTGAAGAAGGCCTTGCTGAAGCTCGAAGGGGTTCTATGAGGGCTTTGGCGGGGGCGTTGGGATTCTTCTCCACCCTACCTGTGGGAAGGGATGAGAGGAGCTTCGAAGCTTTAAGGAGGAACCTTTGGATTCTGCCGGTCGTTGGGCTGATTTTGGGGTCTCTAATTTCCGTTTCGATAGTTCTACTTGGAAGGCTCGCGTTCTTGGGAATTCTCTTCTACTTGGCCATCGAGGGAATAAACCACGTTGACGCCCTTGCAGATTTCGGCGACGCCCTCTTCGCCCCGAAGGACAGGAAATTGAAGGCTCTGAAGGATCTGAACACGGGTGTAGGAGGGACGGTTGCGGTTTCCGTTTACGTCTTTACACTTATGTGGTCTTTTCGCACCGTAGTACCGCTGGCCGTCGTGGATGCGCAGATGATGGCCAAGTTCGGAATGCTGTTGCTCCTTACCACCACCTCCCCGATCTGGGAGGGTATGGGCGCTTACATGATGGAGTTCGCCGGATTTAGAGATCTCTGCGTCGGTGGGACAATAGTAGCGGTAACGACGGCGCTGCTTTCGAAGTTCGATCCGAGCGTCGTTCTTTCGAACGTCATGGCCGTAGTGGTATGCGTTCTTTACAGGTTCTACGTCGTTAGAACGTTTGGAGGCGTTAACGGAGATTTAATAGGAGCTTTAAACTGTATAGCGTTCGCTACCACTCTTCTGTCCTTTTCGGCCTTTCGCCGACCGATCTCAATCTGACGAACCTTCCCAAAACGTCGTACCAGAACGGAGCACCGAAAACGGTCGCAATTGCGGTGGTTAGAATTCCGGCGACCTTCATGGGATTCCTCAGACCTTCGACCATCGCGCGAACGTATCCTCCGAGGTTGTCCCAAAATCCGAGCGAAGGATCCCACTCCTTCCATCCGAACTTCATCGGAGGGATCGTTGCCGTGCCGTTTCGAACCAAAGACTCCGCCGAGCTAACGAGAGCCGTAGTGAGCTTCGCGTTCGTGCTCAACCTCTCTATTAGCTCTACGGTGTCCAAGTTGAACGAGATTGCGAGGATCAGCGCTATCAAAAGAATTCCCACCTGAGCCTTCCTCTTGTACCATCCCGACACCCTCCTCATGGCCTCATCAAACCACTCAGCAACCTTATCTACGTCACCATCCAAACTCTCCAAAATCTCGGCAACCTCCACCACGTTCTCCTTTCGAACGAAATCGACTAAAGCCTTCGCGAAGATCTTAGGGGGAATGTAGGAGGGGTTACCGTAAACTTTTACCTTGAACACCCTCTTAAAAATCCAGTTGAGCCTTCTCGTCACGACGTTACCATCGTTCCCCAAACTCCTTATTATTGGAATCTCGTAGAACTTCTCGGCAAGTTCTTTACTTCCGAACAACCTTATTACCCATTGTTTTCTCGTGTACGCCCTCAGCGACAATGCCGTGGACAAAAGCTCCATCAGAGCGGAACAGACGACGCAGAACAGAAAATATATCAAAAATAGACCTATCAAAACGTCTATGAACATAAAATTATGGGTGCAAAAGCTGTCTTAAACGTTTCGTCAACCGTAAACCTCGAGCACCTTCGCCTTTATGTTGCCCTTCCCACCCGTCGGCTCGGCCAACGTTCTCCCGCAAACGAGACACTTGACCACGGTGGAAGGGTGGTCGAATATCACCTGAACGTTCTCGCAATCCGGGCACTTCACCTTCAGGAACTTGCTCTTAGGCGTTCTCTCCTCCAACTCGACCACCCCCTCACTTCTCCACCAACTCAAACCTCTTAACCCTCCACGTCGGCCTGCAGTGAGCTTTCTTGCACTCCGTGCACCTGAACCTTATGTTCACCCTCTTCGTCGGCTTGTCACCGCCGGGAACCTTGCTGAACTTACCCAAGTTTCCTACCTTACCCCTCCTCCTCTTCTGCCTGTTTATCCACTTCAGAGAGCTCTGTTTACCCCTGCCTACCTTCTCGACTTCGTGGATCGTGTGCTTTCCGCAGAACGGACAGAAAGTCCTAACCCTCTTCGGATACTTCATCCTTTCACCTCGATCTCTTCTGCGACACCACCGTCTATTAAAGCTTTGGCGTTGGGTTCGGGGAGCAATACAACGTCCTCCCTCTTCAACTTATATGT
>CAZQJR010000168.1:0-7909 GCA_964592825.1 uncultured archaeon
GTGCATATGGCCTTTATATCGGCACCGCTCGCACCTTCGGTAAGCTTGGCGAGTTCGGAGAAGTTCACGTCTTCGGCGAGCTTCATCCTCCTCGTGTGAATCTTGAATATCTGAATCCTACCCTCGTAGTTAGGAAGGGGAACCTCTATTATCCTATCGAACCTGCCCGGCCTGAGAATCGCGGGATCCAAGATGTCTATCCTGTTCGTCGCCCCAATTATCTTCACATCGCCCCTCGGATCGAACCCGTCCATCTCCGCCAGCAACTGCATCAAAGTTCTCTGAACCTCCCTGTCCCCGCTGGTATCGCTCGCAGTCCTCCTCGCCGCTATTGCGTCGAGCTCGTCTATGAATATGATCGAAGGAGCCTTTTCCTTCGCGAGCTCGAAGACCTCCCTGACGAGTCTCGCCCCCTCACCTATGTACTTCTGAACGAACTCGCTCCCCACCACCCTTATGAACGTGGCGTTCGTGTGACGTGCAACCGCCTTCGCGAGGAGGGTCTTTCCGGTTCCCGGAGGGCCGTAAAGCAGAACTCCCTTGGGTGGCTCTATTCCGACCTCCTCGAACAGCTTGGGCTTGAGCAAGGGTAGCTCTATCGCCTCCCTTATCTCCTCTATCTGCCTGTCCAACCCTCCTATGTCCTCGTAGCTAACGTTGGGTTTCTCCTCCACTTCAAAAGCGTAGACCGTCGGATCCTTCGATGACGGCAGGACGCTGACTATCGCGAGGGTCTGCTGGTTCATCGCAACCCTCGCCCCGGGCTTTAGCTCCTTGGGATCTATGTAGTGGGAGGCGTAAACGACGAACTTTGGGCCAGTGGAGCTCTTCACCACCACCCTCCCGTTTTCCAAAACGTCGGAAATAACTCCGACTATTAGGGGAGGGGACTTCAACCTCTCTATCTCACTCCTGAGCCTCCTTACCTCCCTCTCGTACCTCAACCTTTCCGTTTCGACGAACCTCTTCTCGTCCTCGAGCCTTCTGTAAAGCTCCTTGAGCTTGTAGTATTGTTCCTTAAGCTTGACGTATTCCTCCTCCAACCTCTTGAGCCTATCGAGTAGATAAGCGTAATCTAAGGGCTGAGCATCCTCCTTAGGTATGTCCTCACCGCTCACCATGGAAACCTCCGATTAAGTATATATGTCATCGACTATAAGAACTTATTGGATTTCAGGGGTGAAAGGATGGAATGCGAGATCTGCGGGAGGGAAATCAGGGGAAAGAGGTATAGAATCATCGTCGAAGGTTCCGAAATGACCGTTTGTGAGTTCTGCAAGGATTTGGGGGTCGAAAAGCCGGTCGTTCAGCAGAAGAGAGGAACAGTGAAGAAGTTCAAGCCGAGGACGGACGTAGATCTCGGAGACGAGCTCGTCGAGGATTTTCACGTCATAGTCAAAAGGGAGAGGGAGAAGAGGGGTTGGAGTCAGGAGGAGTTGGCGAAGAGGATTCAGGAGAAGGCTTCGCTCATAAGGAAGATAGAGAACGCGGAGATAACCCCCGAGCCGGAGGTTGTGGAGAAGCTCGAAAGGTTGTTCGGGATAAGGCTGAGGGAGAGCGTGGAGGACGTGAAGGTGGAAACGAGGAAGGTGGAGCTAACTCCAACCCTCGGGGATGTGGTGGTCATAAGGAGGAAGAAGAGATCTTGAAGCATTCGTTCGGACATCTAACGCAAAAGCCCTTCTCCCAGCACCTGTTCCAGCAAACTACGCCATGCTTTAAGGCGTTCGAACAGCAAGCCGACCTGAAAACCACGAGTCCCAAATCCTTCGCGTACTTTTCGAGCATGGCCTTTCGTTCGTAATACCTTTTCGGGAGAGAATCGATCCCAAGCCTTCTCTTAACCCTTTCGGTAAGCCTGAGGTTTCCGAGTATGATCCTGTCCGTGTACTCCGCTATCAGGTCGATCCCCTTCATGTATGTCTTCAGATCTATCGTCGGAAGGATCGGTCTCAAGAAAACTCCACCCCCTATCTCCCTGCAGAACTCGAGCCTCTCCGACGGGGGAGGTCTCTTGGGCTCGTACTTCCTGCACAACTCGTCGAAGGGTACGCACATCGAAACGAGGGCGTCGACTCTCCTCAGAATTCCCGTTAGGTCGTAGTTTACCTCCTTGGTGGAGATCTGAACGGGGTTGCCCAGCTTGAGCAGTTCCTTCAAAAGCTCCGCAACGTATTCGGGATAGTCCAACGGTTCGCAAACGGATCCTACCGCGACGAAGCTCTTCCCGGGCTCAAAGGCCGGATTTAGGAGGAGAGCGTAAACCAAAGCTTTCGGAGAAAGGTCTATGGGCTTGGGAGGAGAATCCACGTAACAGTACAGGCATCCTCCCCTACACCCCTTCGCCACGTGAACGGTAAAACCGCACGGCCGAGGCTTTCTCCTCGCGTGATCGTTCCTCCTCGCTTTCCTTATCTCATCCTCCCCGAGCTCGGATTCGTATCTCCGCAAAAGGTTCATACGCCCTCCACCATACCCCTGAGAATCTTTAGGATTACCTCCCCCTCCTCCCTGTTCCTCGCGGTCGTAACGATGTGTATCTCCTGAACGCTCGAACCGTCTATAAGCAAAGCCCTTACGTTCCCCCTGTCGTCGCACCTCGTCAGCTTGAACCTAACCCCTCCACCCTGAGCGGTTCCCTTGGCCTCGATTACCCCCGGAACTATCTTCTTAACGTAACCCGACTTCGCCACGGTCATCAAAAATTCCATACCCTCCCTCCCGCCGATTACCGTCGAATGCGCCCCCTGTATCTTCTCCTCGGGTCTCATCTCCACCACCCTCAAACTCCTGACAGCCCTGAGATACCTCCTAAGGTGCTCGAAGAAGTCCTCCGGACTTTCGAAGGGATCCGTTACCTTCACGTCCGTCGGAGCCAGCACGACCCTCCTAAGGATCTCCGCACATTCCTCGCTCCTCCTAAGGTTGGGGGAGGAGACGAAAACCCTATCCACCCTCCTATCGTGCAACCTCTCCGCCACGACTTCGAAAGTGTTCTCCAAAGTGTCCTCGTAAATTCTAAACGTGATCGCCTCGTCCCTCTCCTCCCCGACGAAAAGGACGTGGATCTTCTCAATCCCGTAGTAAATTCCCGCACCCAACGCGTTTTTCCTACCGCAGTTCAGACAGAAGGCGGTAGGGCTGGGAAGGCGGGAGTGGCAACGGGGACACCTCATATCTCGCCCTTGAAGAGCATCCCCTCCCTCTCCAAGATCTCCATAGCCCTCTCCGTATCGTCAACCCTGAGTATTATGAGAGCCCTATCCCCTCCGAAAGTGAAGGCGTAAACGTACTCTATGTTTATTCCGGCGTCCCCCAAAGCCTTGGCTATCCTGTAAAGCCCGCCCGGTTCGTCCTTCACCTCCACCCCCAAAACGTCGGTGAGCGTGACGGTGAACCCCGCATCCTTAAGAGCCCTGTACGCCTCGTCCGTCTTGTCCACGACCATCCTTATTATTCCGAAATCCCCCGCCTCCGCGATCGTGAAAGCCCTTAGATTGATCCCGCTCTTGTAAAGAACTTCGGTAACGCTCGCGAGCCTACCGGGTTTGTTTTCTACGAAAACCGAAACCTGCTTTATCGTCTTTCCCATGGGTAAGGGTTAAAACTTCGGAGTAGAAATACTTTTCAGATGATGAGCTGGCTGAGCTCTGAGATTCCGATGATGATCTAATCCGCTCCTGACGTATGATGAAGCCTGTACGGTCTGAGGACGATCGGTTCTACACCCTTCAACCTGCAGAAATACGAGAGCTCCCTCGTTATATCCCCGTAGGTCAGGACGACGTGGTTGCCCAAACAGTTCTTGACGAATTCTTCCAGATCGAAGAACGGCTCCAACTCCACCTGCGTCCTGCACAACCCCCTTTCCCTGAGATTCCTTACTATCCTCCCCAGCCCGATCAGCATCCTTCCCCTCCCGTACCTCGAAACCGTCACCACGCCCTCCTTCATCCTCCCCCTCACGGCAACCCCCTTACCGGATTCCGCGTGGGTAGTGAGCTCGTAATCCCTCACCATACTAAGGGGCACGGTGCAATGGGCTAAAACGAGAGGATCCAACCTACAAACGTTCGCCATCCAGCTGGGCCTTCCGGAAATCCTACTCGACACGACCATCGTGACGAGAGCTCCAACGTCCCCCTCACACCCGGCCGGAACGCTCAGCTTCGCCATCGGAAGGCAGGCCGTGGTTCCGTGTTCGAGTAGATCGAAGCATTTGACGGTCACCGCGGATAAACCGTATTTCCTCACTATCTCTTCGAGAGCTTTGCCCAAGCCCTCCACGTCCGTTCCGTAGCGCAGGAGCTCCTCCAGTCCAATATCCACTACCTCGAACCCCAACCTCTCCGCGTCCTCCCTGCTCGACGTTAAAAGCCATTCCGAGATTCCCCCAACGATCCCCACCCTGATCCTCGAATTCAACAGCCCGCACAGGCCGACGAACCTCGCAACCCTCTCAATCCCCCCGCCCAACGACGAGTGAACGAAGAGCACCCTATCCCTGTAAACGGAGTACACCTCAAGGGCGGACGCCAATGAGTTTCCGGGAAGCGCCCAGAGCATGATCGGCCCGCTCGTCGATTCTATAGCGTAAGCCAAGATCCTTTCGGTTCCACCCGTGGCGGGAACGAGAATAAGTCCGTCGTCAACTTTAACTTCAGATGGCTCGGTAAGGAGAACGGTATCCATACCGAGAAGAGAGTGCAACCTATCCCTAACCCTCGAACCTTCATCCCTCTGAAGTCTCGAAGCCGCCACGACGCACAACATGGATGATGAATCGGTTCTCGACTGACGAAAGGATGATGAAGGTCTTAGGCTCTGACGTCAGAGAGTACGGCCGTCCTCATCGCGAACGCTCGGATCCTGCCTGACTCATCATCCTTAAAAACATGATCGAGCGTTGACCTTATATTTTGCGGAGTAGAACATCGATTCGTGAGACCGATACTCGTAGGCATAACGCTGTTCTTCGTGGGGATGATCGGGTGGATGACGTTCAAGATACTCGGAAGCATAAGGATCGGATACTTCTGTTACTTCAGCTTTCCATTCATAACCGAGATGTTCAAGTTCATAGCCGTGCTCAGCATACCGATATCCCTAATGTTCGAGATACTTCTCGCCCTCATGAAAAGGGAGTGATCAACCGAGTATCTTCTTGACAGCCTTCATTCCCAAATCGAGCAGTTCCTTCGCTCTCTTCTTCGTTTTCGCCTCCGCGAATATCCTCACTATCGGCTCGGTGCCTGACGGTCTTATCAACAGCCAACCGTCCTCGTAGTCTATCCTCGCCCCGTCCGTAAAGTTGGCTTCGGGAAACTCCCTTTTCAGACCCTCCAAGAGCTTTATCTTGTCCCTGCACGGAACCTTGGTCTTTATCATGTGATACTTCGGGATGTCCTTGACGAGCTGGGAGAGGGTTTTACCCTCCAACGCCATGAGCTCGAGTATCTTAGAGAAGCTCATCGCCCCGTCCCTCGCGAGCAGATGCTCGGGGAATATCAGACCTCCGTTACCCTCCCCTCCGAACACCGCACCCACCTTCAGCATCGTCTCGGCCACCACGGGGGAGCCCACGGGAGTGTAGATCACCTCTCCACCCGCCTCCCTCACCACGTCCTCGACGCACCTCGAGGACGAAACCGGGGTAACGACCTTTCCACCGCCGTTCTTTTCTACGTAGTACTTCGCCATCAGAGCCAGTATCACGTCCTCGCTGACGAACCTCCCCTTCTCGTCCACGAACGTCGCTCTATCGGCATCTCCGTCGTGAGCGACTCCCAAGTCGGCCTTCACAGCCTTAACGACCTTCTTGAGCAGATCCAAGTTCTCCTCCACGGGCTCCGGATTCCTGCACGGGAATCTGCCGTCGGGATGGGCGTTTATCGAAACGACGTCACATCCGAGCTCCTTCAAAAGCTGGGGTGATGTTACGCATCCCGCCCCGTTTCCGCAGTCTATAACGACCTTGAACTTCCTTTCCGCTATTGCCTCAACGTCGACCTTGCTCATTATCCCCTCCAAGTACAGCCTCCTGTACTCGTCCACGTAAACCTGCCCTACCTCGTTCCAACCCACAACCCTGAAGGCCTTGCTCTTGTAAATCCTCTCGCTCTCTTCATCCATGTCCCTCGTAAACTCCCTCCCATCCTCCTGAATGAACTTTATACCGTTGTATTCCCTCGGGTTGTGGCTCGCGGTGACGACTACGCCCCCCTTCACCTCCCTCTTGCACTTAACGTAGTACTGCAGAGCGGGAGTGGGGGCGACGCCCAGATCCACCACGTCCGCTCCAACGGAGGTCAGGCCAGCGATGACCGCTCCCTTGAGCATGGGGCTCGAAAGACGGGTGTCCATCGCAACAGCGATCTTTCCCCTCCTCAGCGTTCCCATCACCCTTCCCAAGTTGAGAGCCATCTCGGGCGTTAACTCCTCGTTGGCGATGCCCCTGACCCCGTCGGTTCCGAAGAGCTCTCCGACGGCACCTATTCGAGCCATGATGGTAATTTTATTCTGGAAAGTATATAAGCGTTGGGCACAAATTTTAAGTTGCACGACGACCACGTTACCGCATGAACAGACCCTTAGGAGTCACGATCCTATCGATCCTGAACGCGGTAGGCGGAATGCTCCTGATAATGGCCGGAATTTCGGTTCTCGTTTACGGTAACGTTTACGCCAAGATGCTCATGAGGTTCGGCGAGATGGCGTTCTTAGCGAATTACCTCGCGGTTGCTTTCATCTTGGCGGGGGCGATGGGGATCGTCATAGGCTTCGGACTTTGGATAGGTGCCACGTGGGCTTGGTGGATCTATCTGGTAGTTCTGATAATCAACCTGATCTCCGCGATCTTAACCCTCCCGAAAACGATTTTTGGAGTGATCATAACTTTAATCGTGATCTACTACCTAACGAGGCCTCACGTGAGGGAGTTCTTCAACGTATGAGGTGGGATCCGTCGCAACTCTTCGCCTTAAACTCGAAGCCTTCCCTACAAAAGGCGCAACTTATCCCGATCTCCTCGCATCTCTCTGCCACTTCGCCGAGCAACCTCCTCCTCATCTCCTCGGGCATGTAGAGGTAACCCTCCCTCCTCTCCGTATATATCCTCCTGTACCGCTCCACGAGATCCGGAAAAACGGCGGACATCCTACTCGTTATGTCTCCTCTCAGCTTCAGAGTTGACGTGACGACGTGATCGACGAAGTGACAACGATCTAAAACAGTCAAAGCTTCCTCCTCGGTCAAAAAAGGAAGGATGGGATCCAATCTCAAGATAGCTGGAATCCCAGCGTCCTTGATCTTTCTCAACGCCTCTATTCTTTTTTCGGGTTTTGGGGCGTTGGGTTCGATTTTCTTGGCGTGGGAGAGGCAAGTAACCGTTACGCTAACCGCGCACCTCATGTCGGAGAGCACGTCCAAGTCCCTCGTAACCAAGTCGCTTTTCGTCACGAGGAGTAGCTTCACGTCGTATTCCCTCATGATCTCGATGCACCTCCTCGTTATCTCGAGCTCCCTTTCCGGCGGTGGATAGGGATCGCTACTGTTCGACATCGAAACGAGCGCGTTTTTTGGCAGGGATTCGAGATCCCTTTCGAGTGTCCTGAAGAGATCCCTCTTCGGCCTCAGCCTGAAGAAGTCGGGGATGTAGGTGGCGTAACAGTAAACGCACCGATGGGCGCAACCAGTGTAGGGGTTGAAAGAGTACTTCTCCGGGCACGTGCAGAGCTTGGACTTCCAAAACGGTCTAACGTACCTCATCGTACAGATCCTCGTTTATCCAAGGTATGAGCGCCATCGTGACCGCCAGCCTCGTAAGCTCGATTCTCGACACCGCACCCTTGGTAAGATAATGGATAGCCCCGAACCTCCTCCCTATCTCCCTTATCCCCGTAAGCTCCTC
>CAZQJR010000169.1:0-2362 GCA_964592825.1 uncultured archaeon
GCACGACATCCATGAGCCTTAGGAGTAGGGATCTGACGAGGGAGAGATCCTTCCTGCATCTGTCGAGAAGCGGTATCAGGTAAGGGATCCTGAACTCCCCGTTTGAGTAGTGCACCTTCCTTAACTCTTCGTCGCTAACGACCCTCAACTCCTCCCCTATCTTCGGAGCGCTCTTCGGCTCCTCTAAGTCGATTCTGCACAGCGATATGCATCTGGCTATTTTTCTACCCTCAGAAACGTCTGGAATGAAGGATTTTATCTCCTCCCTGTCGAGATCGCTTAAGTATTTGGCGTACTCTGGTTCCTCTTGATGAATCGAGGCGACTATTGCGATCAGATCTCCGCACAAAACTACGTCTCCCACCGAAACGTCTTCCACCTCCGCCTCGAACTCGCCGTGGTCGATGACCCTGATCACCCTCCCCTTCATCCAATCTAAGGCTCCGGCAATCCTTATAAAACGATTGCTGAATCGTTGATTCGGTGATGAAGCCTACGGGGACCGAGCCGCCGTGAAGAGCGTGCCCTAAGCTGAGGCGTGATGACACACTCCCCTTCGGAGCGGTGATGAGGACGCGCGAGAATACTGATTTATATCAGCAACGATGGACTTTTTAACGCCGATGAGGATTGGAGGGGTCGCTGAGGGGTGATGAAAAGCCGCCAATCCGAGGTCATCTCCTCCTTCTGTTCGGGCATATGACCGAGAAATGACAGTATCTGCACTCCCAATCGTATCTCGGCGCCCTCCTGTCCACTATGAGCTTTAATATCTCTTCTTCGCTCAACCTATCCTCGACCCTGTACTCCGCGAACCTGTCGGGCGTAACGTAAACGAGGACGGTCTTCTCGAGATCGTAAAGCCAGTTGTATATCTTGGCCTGAAGGACGTGATGGTCGTATGGTATTTCGAAGTCGGCTCTCGAAGTCTTTACCTCTATCCCCACCTTCCCTATAACCGCATCTATCCTTCCGACTATCTTGTATTCTCCTATCTGCTTTTCAGCCTTTACCTCCGTTTCTGCGTTCAGTTCGGACTTAAGAAGGTTTTCGAGACCCAAATGAACGAGGGCTCCGAGGATCGTGCTGGGGGTAAATACGGAGGCTTTGTAAAGTTCCGGATACTTCTCCTCGAATTCCCTTTTCATCGGACACCTTATCAGATCGGTAACCCATATTCCGTCTCTTTCGTGTTTTTCGAGTTCCCTAAGACGCCACGAAATAACGATCTCCGTTATCACATGCTCGAATTCTATCGAAAAACTTTAAAATTTACGTTCCCAAGTTTTCGAATGTTCGCCACCGTCGGTGAGATTACGTCTTACGTCGTCTGTCCGAGACTTTGCTACTTTAGAATGATGGACAAGGTAAAACCGAACGAACTTCACGCTGTTAAGGAAATCTACCTCAGTTTGAGAAAGGGATTCGACGAAGAATGGGCTTTCGAAAGGTACAAACAGGCTTTCGGAGAAGAAGAGAAGTTTAAGAGGGCTTTGGAATCTTTCAAGCTTTCCCCCTCCCTTAACCAACTCCGACCCTTGGACTGGGAGATCCGTTTGGTATCCGAGAGGATGAGGCTGAGGGGAATTTTAGACGAGCTCGTTAGCTTCAACGGGAGGAGCTTGCCGCTCGTCCTTTCTCTCAAAAGCCCGGAAGAGGGGGTTTGGTTCAAGGATAGAATTAAGCTTACGGCGTTCTGCATGCTCCTCAACGTGAATGCCGGATTCGTTTATCACTGCTTCGATGGGGAGCTCAGGAACGTAAAAGTCGGAAGAAGAGACAAATACTACGTTTTAAAGCTCGTCGAGAGGGTGATAAGGTTGAAGAAAGGTTTTCTTCCCGAAGGGAGGGAGGGGAAGTTTTGCGAGAGGTGCGAGTACAGGGATGCGTGTCGATCCGAACCCTCGACGTTCGCCTCAAAGTTCCTATGACTTGAAGACATCGAATAGGGCAATCCTCTCCCTTACGAGCAGGGGAAGCTTGCTCACACCCACGATCTCGAGTTCCTCGTCGCCTATTCCGAAGAACCTTTTGATCCTCTCGACCTTCTCCTCGTCGAGCTTTAAAACGGGTTTCTCCTCGAATCCCAAATCTTTCAGCCTCTCCAAGCACTCTTCCTCCAAAACGACCACCACTACCTCGTTCCTTCCCTCCTTAAGCCCCATCTCGATCGCGTCGGAGATCTGCCTTCTCGCGGCGCAGTAGAGGAGTATCTCCATTACGAGCGTTTTTGCAACCCTCCTTCCCTCTTTCCACGCCTTCAAAGCCTTCTCCGCCGCGAACCTCACGTGCTCCTTATCGGCCACGTAATTGGCATCGACGAACGTGACCGTGCAGCCCTTAAGCCTGTTCAGAGTCTCTT
>CAZQJR010000170.1:0-6959 GCA_964592825.1 uncultured archaeon
TCCTGAGCTCCGGCCAAGTATATGTTGAACGCGAACGGGCTCGGGTGGGGTACCCTAACAACCTCCACCTTGCCCATCCCGTTCAGGAAATCGAGGGCGTTTTCCAAGTCCATGTAGTCCTCCATTATCTCCCTGTAGGTCTCCCTCAGCACGGGGAAGTTCGGATAGTGCTTCTTCAAAAGCTTCAGCAAAGCGTCCGCGCTAACCTGTTGTTTCCAAACGCTCTTCTCCCTCCCCAAATAATTCCTGAGTATCATGAAGCTCCTCACCGCCACGTGCCTGAACCTCCTCCTCACCAACTCCGTGTTCTCGAGGGATTTCATTAGGTGCTCTCTGAAGTCCTTGGGATCGAACAGGGAAAGGATCTCGTCCTCCTTTAGCCTCTTCTTCAACTTCAGCATGAACCCGTTGTCCGTAACAGCTATCTGAACGTTGCAACGCTTTCTCCTCCCTACCCTGTACGCGAACACCCTCGCCATCGCCTCGTTCGCCCTCCTCCCTATCAGCGTGTGGAAGACGTAGTGGTGGTAACCGTTCTCCTCGAACTCCTCAACAACCACTCTGTCCTTGGTGGGGACTTTGCTGAACGCCCTCTGCTCCTCGAAGTATCTCAGTATGGCCTTCGACGCCCTCTCATCCAAATCGTACTCCTTCCCAAGCTTCCTCACCGCATCCGCGTCGTCCAACATCCTCTCCACCTTTCCCCTGAACTCCTGAATCCTCAAAGCCAAATCGTAGCTCAAGGGCAACTGCTCCGAGAACCAACTCGGAACGGTAGGTTTCTCACCCTCCACTTCCTCAACGACTATGCTCATACCCTTCGAGCCCAAAAACCTGAACGTCCTCCCAGCGAGCACGAACACGTCTCCCTTCACGAGCCTCTCGGCGAACTCCTCTTCGACCTTACCTATGAACCTCCCGTCCTTCGTAACCACGGTTACTGCAACCTCGTCCGGAATTGTTCCGACGTTGAGGTAGTATATCGGCCTCAAAAGTTTCGTTCTCCTGCCGAACACGCCCTCCTCCTCGTCCAGCCAGATCTTTCCGTAAACCTTCTCCTTCTCGAGCACCGAATACTTCCCGGCCAAATACCTAAGGACGTCCAAGAACTCCTCCTCGGTGAGATCACCGTAAGGGTAGGCTCTTCTCACGAGCTCGAAAGCTTCATCTATCCTCCACTTCCTCTCCACCGCCATTCCGACGACGTGTTGACACAGAACGTCCAAGGGCTTCTTTGGAATGTGGATCCTATCCAATCTTCGCTCCCTCGCCTCCTTCGCCAAAACGGTGCACTCAACGAGGTCGTCCTGATTGACTACGACTATCCTCCCAACGCTCACCTCGTGCAACCTATGCCCGCTCCTCCCTATCCTCTGCAACGCCCTGTTTATGCTCTTCGGAGATCCGAGAAGGACGACGAGATCGATATAACCTATGTCTATCCCCAACTCCAAGGACGTGGACGAAACGACCGCTCTTAGCTTCCCCTTCTTCAGTTCCTCCTCCACTTCGAGCCTGACCTCTCTGGAGAGTGACGAGTGATGGGCTTTAATCGGGTAGTCGGGCAGGAGCTTTTTTAGATGGTAAACGACCCTCTCAGTAGCGCTCCTCGTGTTCGTGAATATAAGACAAGTTCTCGAAGACTTAACGAGCTCTGCGAGGAGTTCGTAGAGCCTTCGGGATATCTCCTCCGCGGAGCAGAAGAAGTCGTCTATTGGAGAGATCACCTTCACGTCCATAGGCTTGGCGAACGTGACGTCCGCGACCAAGCAGTCCCTTCCGTTCCCAACCAGAAACCTCGCCACCTCTTCGAGCGGGTGGATCGTCGCCGAAAGCCCTATCCTTACCATCCTCCCCTTCTGAAGGTTTTCGAGCCTCTCCATCGAAAGCGTTAGGTGAGTTCCTCGCTTGCTCTCCGCCATGGCGTGTATTTCATCTACGATCAGGTAGCGAACGTTTGTGAGGAACTTGGAAAATTTGGGACTCGAAAGAACTATGGCGAGAGTTTCGGGGGTGGTTATCAGGATGTGTGGAGGTTTTCTGAGTTGTCTCTGCCTTTCGTCCTGAGGTGTGTCGCCCGTTCTGACCGCTATCCTTATCTCCTCCAAATCCACTCCCTTCTCTTCCGCGAGCCCGAATATTTCCCTCAAAGGCTCCTCAAGGTTTCTCCTCACGTCGTTGTTCAGAGCCCTAAGGGGGGAAACGTAAACCGCGTAAACCCTATCCTCAAGCTCCCCTCTTTCCGCAAAACCGATGAGATCCGATATTATCGGTAGAAATCCCGCCAAAGTTTTTCCACTACCGGTCGGGGAGGTGACGAGAACGTTCTTTCCTTTCAAGGCGGGAACTATCGAATACCTCTGCGGGGGCGTGAAGGTTTCGAACTTGCGGAGGAACCACTCCCCGACGAGGGGGTGTAAAGCTTCGAGTATCTCCCCGTCCTCGTAAGCCCTTCCCCTCTCGATCATCCTTAAAGCAGTTCCCTCTCCGCCAGCTCTATGGCCTTATCTATCTCCCTCTTCAAAGCGGGCGGAAGTCCCTTAACGTCGATCTCCATGAAACCCCTGATTATCATCGACGTCGCCTCATCCTGCGTCATCCCCCTCGACATCAGGTAGAATATCTCATCCTCCGCTATCTTACCTATCGCCGCCTCGTGGCTCAAGTCGACGTTGGGACACTTCGCCTCGAGTTCGGGAACGGCCAAAATCTCCCCTTCCTCCAAAATCAACCCCCTGCACTCCAAATGTCCCTTGACCTCCGGCGCCTCCGCGACGATGTGCCCCCTCGCTACGACCCTCCCCCCCTTGCTTATCGTCCTCGAAATTATCTCCGCGCAACTCCCTCCCTCCATCAGCACCGCCCTGTTTCCCATGTCTATCTTGGCGTTCTTGAAAGCTACGACGATACTGCTGAAAACCGCCTTGGCGTTCCTCTTCAAATAAGCCGTCGGATACATTTGAACGAGCTTGGCCGGGCTCAGAAGGACGTAGTTGCTTATGAATGTCCCGTTCTCCTCAACGATCACACCGCTCCTCGGCCTGACCTCCACATCCTCGCTCCAGCTGTGAATCATCGTGAACGTGAGCTTGGCGTTCTTCTTAACGTAGAACTCGGAAACACCAAGATGCATGCCCGTGGCCTTAGGATGGGACGTGCAACCGGATATGACGTTCAGTTCCGAACCCTCCTCCGCTATTATAACGTTGTGAATCCTCTGCCTCTTCACCCTGCTCAGGTAGAGACAGGCCTCGACGGGTATCTCCACCTTAGCGTTGGGCAGAGCCCTTATGAAGTATCCGTTGAAGTCTTCCCTAACATCCTCCTCCACATCGTCAGCCTTCACCGCCTTCCACATGTAGTCCTCGAGCCATTCGTATTCCTCGAGCGCCCTCCTTATGGGCATTATCTCCACACCCTCGAAGTACTTCGCTACGCTCTTGACCTCCTGATCGAGCAGTAGGAAGCTACCCGATCTCTTTTTCGGATCCATCTCAATTCCTACGCTCTCCAATCGCTCCTTCAAGATCTCCTCAGACATCTCCTAACACACCCCTCGTACCCGTACTTCCTAAGATCATCGAGCAGATCGAAGGGGTCGCCCATGCAGACTATCCTACCACCGTGCAACACGACCCCATAATCGGCGTCCACGTGGTCGAGGATGTGTCCCGTGTGGGTAATTATTATTCCCGCCTTCCTCCTCTCGCTCTCGTCCCTCTCCAAAAGCCTCCTTATCGCCTTACCTATTATAGCCACGTTCTCTACATCCACACCGCTGTCCGGCTCGTCCAACATGACGAAGTCGGGATTAAGAAGCAATAGCTGAAGGATCTCGGATCTCTTAACCTCCCCACCGCTGAACCCAACGTTCAATTCTCTGTTCAGGAAGTCCTCCATTCCCAACATCTTAACGTACTTCTCAATCTTGTCCTCCGTCCCCCCGAGCTTCGCGCAGTGCTTCAGCACGTCTATCAACCTGACCCCTCCGATCTTCGGCGGGTTCTGGAAGGCTATACCCATCCCCATCTTCACCCTCTCGTGCGTCGGAACGTCGGTGACGTCCTTCCCCTTAAAGATTATCCTTCCCCCCACCACCCTGTACTTCGGATTTCCTATTATCGTCATGAGGAGCGAGGACTTTCCACTGCCGTTCGGGCCGAAGAGGACGAAGGTCTGTCCCTGTTTTATATAGAGGTTTACGTTCTCTATTATCTTCCTTCCCTCCACCTCCACTCCCAAGTTGACGAGCCTCAGCACGTCCTTCATCAGAACTCCACCACGCTTACGTCTCCGTCTTCGAATATCGCGTAGGTTCTATGCCCGGTCAGGTAACCGCAAACTTCCCCCGGATTTACCACGTACTTGTCCTCAAGCTTTTCAACCGTCGCCTCGTGAGTGTGACCGAGCACAACGAGCTCGAACTTAGAGTTCCTGAGAACGTCCACTATCCTCGGATCCGTTCCGTGGTAAACCACGCCCCTTCCGTTTCCTGTCGGGAAGGTCACTACGTCCCCTATCTCCCATTCGTTCTCCTCCGCGATCTTGGTTAGCAACCTCCTCTCCCCGTCGTTGTTCCCGAACGCGAAGTAGATCTTTACCCCCAACGCCTTCAACTCCTTCATCGAGAAGGGCGCGATTATATCGCCCGCGTGCACGACGAACTCAATTCTTTCTTCCCTAAGCCTTTCGACGAGCTCTCTTATTGCCGAAATGTTGTCGTGGGTGTCGGAGATTATCGCGAATCTCATGGATTTAGGTGAGACCTACGATAGATAAGCTTATCTGATACGGCGGAGCACGATCTCGAACGCCTCCTTCGTTCTGCTATCCCCGCACTTCTCCACGATGCGCGAGAGTTCGCGGATCCTCGACCTCATGCCCGCATCCGTCTCGATCCTCGTCGCACATATCAACGCCTCCAAAAGCGCGTTGAACCCCCTGTTTACCGCTCTCACCTCCCTCCTCACCACCGAACCGTCCCTCAACCTCAACTCGAACTCCGCGGGATTACCATCCCCAACCGCCACGCATTCGAACTCGCACCAAGCCAAAGCGTTCCTCAAAATCGGGGGTTTAATGCTCTCGAACCACTCCTCCCCCAAATCCTCGAAGGTAGAGAGAGCGAATACGATCGGATCCCAAACGACGTTGATCCAAATCCTCCCTTCCCTCTCAACGTTGTTGCGGGTGTGAGACGGATACAACCTCACCTTCGCCTTCCCATCCTTCACCACGACTCCAACGGGGGCGGTGTTGGGTCTTCCGTCTTCGAAGAACGTTATCGCGATGGTTTCGTTTATCCCCTCCTGAAGGCCAAACTCGGAGAGATCCATGGGATGTTGTGGGTGGGAAAAGATTTAATCGATAGCGTTCAACTGGGATCATGTTGAGGCTCGACGAGTACAGGAGGATTCTTGAAGAGAAGGAACAGGCGAGAGAAGAGTTGCTCAAGCTTACGAGGGAGATGAGAATCAACGCGACCAAATCGATCGCTCTGCTTCACGCTGGGGACTTCGAAAAGGCGGAGGAGCATTTGAACAGGGCTCTCGAATTGATGGACAGGATACACGAATTCAAGGAGAGATATCCGGACATATACTATCCGATAACGTTCGACGCCATGCAGGAGCTCGTCGAAGCCTACGCCTTTCACCACGTCATGAAGAAACTCGATTTGAACTTGGATCTTTCGAGGCTTAAGGTGGAGATCGCCCCAATTCTCACCGGTCTCGCGGATACGGTTGGGGAGATGAGGAGACATGCTCTCGATCTTCTGAGGCGTGGAGATTTTGAGAGGGCGGAGAGGTTGATAGAGCTGATGGAGGAGATATACAACGCCCTCATAACCTTCAACTTCCCCGACAAGCTCACCCCCCATTTGAGGCCGAAGGTCGATTACGTCAGGGGAGCGATAGAGAGGACGAAGTCCGACTTCATATCCGCGAAGGTAGCGTCTCTTGAGGATTACTTCAAGAGGTTGCTATGATACTGACCGACACCTTAATTTTCTTGGCCAAGACCCTTCCGCTAATAGCGGTGGCGACATACCTCGTATCCTACTCCATAAGCAAGGGGCTAATGGAGAGGTTGGCGGAGAGAATTTCCTTCCTCTTAAGGGGGCTCGATGAGATAATAGTTACATCCGTTGCGGTATGCTTTATCAGCCCCCTCGTCGCGTATTCCATGCTCTCCCAAGCCCTAAAGGATGGAAAGATCGATGAAAGAGAGGTCATAGCGGCATCCTTTCTCAACTCCTTTCCGTCCACGTTCAGCCACATCTACTCCTTCTTTCTTCCTTTCGTAATTCCCCTCCTCGGATGGGCGGGAATCGTTTACACCGCCATAAGGCTCGGAGTTGCGCTCGTCAAATCCGCCTTGGGGTACGTGCTCGCGTTAAGATGGAGGAAGGGAGGGAGGATCGAGGAAAAGGACGTTAGTGGGAGGAGGATAGATCCCCTAAAATCGACCTTGGACAACTTGAAGAGGATAGCCCCAACGTTGGCGATAACGTACGCTGTGGTGAGATATCTATCCGTTCACCACTTCTTCGACCGTATGAGTGCGATCCTTTCCTTTCTTCCCCTCGATCCCAACGTGGTGGCCCTGTCCATGGTGGAATTCGTGAACGTTAGAATGGCGGTGATCGTTGCATCTGGATTCCTTCAGAACGGAGTCCTTACACCGAAATGGGTCGTGATAGGACTGATGCTCGGAAACGTGATAACGTTCTCCACGAGGTTCGTAAAGCACTCACTTCCCATGCACCTATCCCTATTCGGAAGGCTTGGAATCAAGATAGTGGCCATAAACGCGATCGTAACACTTTTGCTCGATGTAACGGTCATACTTCTCCTTCTCTCTCTACCGAGTCCCTTATGAGCGTAACCTCCACCTCCTCCCCTTCCTCGTAACCCTCCTTCTCCTCCGGCACGACGAGCATCCCGTTCGCCCTGACC
>CAZQJR010000171.1:0-3903 GCA_964592825.1 uncultured archaeon
AGAGAGCGCTTTACCGTGGAAAGGTAGTTGACGAGCGATTCTTCGAAACCGTAGGCCTTGACGAGGAAGTAAACTCCCAAAACGAGGGTTATCGCACCCAAACCCCACTCGGGATTCTTAAGTATGAGGGATATTGAGTAAACGGTAAGTATAATACCCAAAGGGGCCAAGGTCGCCCTCGCAACCTTGGGATCGTCGAGCATCTTCTTTATTAGGTAATACGTGCTCTCTATCGTCCTGCTCTGCTTCACTATTATCCTGACCACCCCATCTATCCTGAACCTCGAAGCGACTATGGGAAGAACGAACTCGTCCTCGGATCCGTCCGTGACGACTATCGCGCTCTTGGCTTTGAGGGTTTCGGCTATTAGATCGAGCTGTTCCGCTATCTTGGAGTCCGAAATAACACCCACCTTCTCGTCCCCACAAACGGTAACTATCTCGACATCTTCACCCTCACGCTTAAGCTCGTCGTAAACCTTTATCGCCCCGAATATCGTGTTCACATCCGAATCTTCGGGATCCGCCTCCGCAAGCTTTATGGCTGCGTTCAAATTCGCCTCCCTCCCTATCACGGGCGAGGGGACACCCGCCTTCCTTCCCAAATCGTCGTCCCTGTCTATGGCCAAAACGATCTTTTCGACCACATGATCGAATAGTTGGGATGATATTTAATCGTTTACGAAGCAAATATATTTCAGACCAGTTCATTTAGGATGATGTCGCGATTCAGACATCTCATCTCCATAGACGACCTTAGCAAGGACGATATAATCTACGTTCTCGACAGGGCGGAGGAGTTCGAAGAGATAGCGAGGGGTAGGAAAAGCGACATCCTCGAGGGAAAGATACTGGCCAACCTGTTCTTCGAACCGTCGACGAGGACGAGGATGAGCTTCGAGGTGGCGATGAAGAGGCTCGGAGGGGAGGTCATAAACGTCACCGCCCAAGAGGCTTCGAGCATAGCGAAGGGGGAGACGCTGGCGGACACCGTAAGGGTGGTGAGCAAGTACGCCGATGCAATAGTGATAAGACATCCGCTGGAAGGTTCGGCGAGGCTCGCGTCGGAGTTCTCCGAAGTCCCGGTTATAAACGCGGGAGACGGGGCTGGGCAACATCCCACCCAAACCCTGCTCGACCTCTACACCATAAGGAAGGAATCGAGGCTGGAAGGCTTAAGGATCGCCCTTTTGGGTGACCTGAAGTATTCGAGAACCGTCCACTCTCTTATAAAGGCTCTAACGCTTTTCAACGCGAAGATATACCTGATAAGTCCCGAGAGTCTTAGGTTGCCCGAGGAGTTCGTGGAGGAGCTCGAGGGGGATATAGAGGAGGTCGAGCTCGAGGAGGTAATAGGGGAGATAGACGTGCTCTACGTTACGAGGATACAGAAGGAGAGGTTTCCGGACGAGGAGGAATACAGGAGGGTCGCGGGGAGCTACAAGATAACCCCCGAAATACTGAGGGAAGCCAAGGAGGATCTGATAATAATGCATCCACTACCGAGGGTCGACGAAATCGATCCTGCGGTCGACGCGACGAGACACGCGAAGTACTTCGATCAGGCGTTTTACGGTGTGCCGGTTAGGATGGCCATTCTTACCGAAGTTATGTTGGGGTGATCCCATGGCGGGAAGGGAGCTCGTCATAAGCAAGATAAGGGAGGGGACGGTTATAGACCACATAAACGCCGGAAAGGCCTTACTCGTTCTAAGGATACTCGGAATAAGGGCGGGGAGTAAGGAGACGGTTTCGATGGTCATGAACGTTCCGAGCGAAAAGATGGGAAGGAAGGACATAGTCAAGGTCGAGGGAAAGTTCATAGGAGACGAGGAGCTTAACAAGATCGCCCTAATAGCTCCGAAGGCGACGATAAACCTCATAAAGGACTACGAAATAAAGAGGAAGTTCAAAGTTCAACTTCCGAAGATGATAGAGGGAATACTTAGGTGTCCGAACAGGAACTGCATAACGAACAGCAGAGAACCCGTAAAACCGAAGTTCTACGTAAGGATAGAGGGGGACAGGGTAGTTGCGAAGTGTTACTACTGCGGAAAGAAGATAAAGAACGTCGACGAGTTCGTAGTCTAAAATGTTAACCACTTAACGACATTTGGGTAACATTTTTTAACGCGCCGAAGTCGATTATAGGATGATCCCCCGTACGATGAGCACACAACATCCGGACAACGTCACGATACCTTTCTTCTCAGAATCTCCGGTGCTAAAGGGAGACGACGAGGTAAAGGAGGCTTTCTACGTCTTCTCCCATTTGGGCTGTGAGGAGCAGATGTGGGATTACGAGGGAAAGGAGGTGGACAACTTCGTAGTAAAGAAGTTGCTCACGCGCTACGGCCATTTCTTCGAGAACGTAAGACTCGGAAGGGACGTGAGGTTGACGTTGAGGGTTCCAAATCCGAGCTACGAGAGGGCGGAGGCGAAGGTTCTGCTCGAAACCCTTGAAAGCATTCCGAGGAGCTTCGATGCCGCCAAGATATTCTACGGAGACGACGTTGCTCCGATATTCGAAGTTATACTCCCCATGACCACGAGCCACGTGGAACTGAACAGGGTGTTCTACTACTACAAGAACTTCGTCGTCGGAAAACAGAACAAATCCTTCTTTCACGGCGACGTTACGATAGCGGAGTGGATAGGGGAGTTCAAGCCCCACGAGATAAACGTCATACCCCTAATAGAGGATCTCCCGTACATTTTGAACTGCGACAGGATAGTGGAAAGGTACTTGAGCGACAAGCTCGTCGAATACCAGAGGGTCTTTCTTGCGAAATCCGACTTAGCCCTGAACTACGGCATGATCGCATCCACTCTCGCGCTTAAGATAGCCTTGAAGAAGTTGGAGGATTTGGAGGAAAGGATCTCGACGCCCATACACCCGATCGTCGGATTCGGCAGTTCTCCCTTCAGAGGGAATCTCAGGCCGAACAACGTTGATTCAATACTCAGGAGGTGGAGAAACGTTCAGACGTTCACGATACAATCCGCGTTCAAGTACGACTATCCCGAGAGGGCTGTGGCGAGGGCGATAGAGAAGATTAACGCCTCCAAGAGGAGGAAGGGTGAAGATTTGGACTACGACACAGCGATGGAGATCATTAGGAAGACTTCGGAGGAGTACAGAACTCTCGTTTCGAGCTTGATCGACATAATAAACGAAGCATCGAAGTACGTTCCGAAGAGGAGGGAGAGAAAATTGCACATAGGTCTTTTCGGATACCCGAGGAAGATGAACGGATCGAACCTCCCGAGGGCGATACCGTTCTGCTGTGCTCTCTACTCCATAGGCCTCCCTCCAGAGGTGCTCGGACTGGGATGCTTGAATTCCAAGGAGCTCGAATTCGTTTTCGACGTTTGCGGAGAGGATATCGTTGACGGACTGAGGTTCTACAACCCGAAGGTTCACGAAATAATTCCGAACTGCGTATCTAAACGCTTGAAATTTAACTTCGATTTCGAGATCGACGAGAGGCACAAGGCGATGACCGACGAAATAATAGAGCACGGACTGAGCGAGGAGAAGGTCGTTAGATGCGCCCACATCAGGGGCTTTCTTGGCTGAGCGCTATAGTTTGAGAAATAGTTCGGATAACAGATCCAGTACAACTTTATTTCCGTCTTTCGACCGGCATATGTTCCCCGTAACCAAGCTTAAAATTTCGACTATCCTATCTTTAGCCTCCTCCTCACTGATAACGCCGAGTCTTAGATCTTTTCGAACGCCCCTGATTCCACTTAAAATTATCATTTTTATCATATTCTTCATTCCGTAAAAACCGTGCTCATCCAGCGTTGCGAGCATTTCTCCAATCTTTTCCATTAAATCGTCATCCGACATCGAGTGTAGTCCAATCGAAGAGCAAATAAATTTTACTGAATATTCAT
>CAZQJR010000172.1:0-3491 GCA_964592825.1 uncultured archaeon
TTCAGCTTTCCGTGGAAGCATTCCGTTTCGAATATCCTCTTAGGCAACCTGAGGGAGTCGGGGTCGAATCCCATCTTCACCTTCAGCCTAAGCTTCTCCCTGTATATCTTCTCCCCCTTCATCTTCAACTCTTCCGGACTCGTCTCGTAACCCAGAGCCTCGAAGGCCTTGGCGACTATCTCGGGCTTGTAAACGCCTCTCGCGAAGAAGCACACGACCAAGCTCGACAGCACCTGCCTCCAAGACTCCTCCTTAACGAGCCTATCCACGATCTCGTGAGGCGGGGGTACCTCCTTCAACTTCTGATCCAAAGAGTATCCTGCGTTGTCGAGGTGGCTGTGCCTCAGTCCAATCAAATATCCTATGTGCGTCGCGTAACCGACGTGGTATCCCGGCATCTCGTTCTTTCCGAACGCCAACGCGAACTCCTTCCCTCCGTAAACGTCCGATGCCTTCTCCACACCCTGAGCAAGAACCCTGTAGAACTCGTTCGGCTGTTTCACGATGTAATCTATAGCCTTGAGATAGCCCTCAACGTCTCCGAAGCTCAGCTTGACGAGGGTGTCCTTTTCGGAAATCAGACCTCTCTCAAGAGCTTCGGTCGCCCAAGCCAAGCAGACTCCGGTGCTCATTGCGTCCAAGCCGTAAACCTCCACCTTGTGGATCAACCTCAGCAGTCCGTCTCTGCTCCCTATTCCGAGCATCGAACCGAGGGAGTAAACGAGCTCGTAATCGTACGATATCATTATGGTCTTGTAGAAGTACGGTTCGTTCTCGTAAGGTATCCTAAGCGCCGCGATGTGGATGCAGGCGATGGGACAGTGACTGCACGCCACCCTCCTTCCCAAGTTGTGTTCAGCCAGAGCCTCTCCGCTTATCTCCTCGGCGTTCTCGAACTTCGTCGTCTTTAAGTTCTTAGTCGGAAGGGCTCCGAGCTCGTTCAGGGGCTTGACGTTCACCGCAGTTCCGAGTAAGTGATACTTCTTCATCGCGTCCGATTCGAGCGCGAGCTTGAGTATCTCCTCGTAAACGTCCTTGAACTTCCTTCTGTCCGGTATCTTCCTGCTTCCCCTTCCTATAACCACGAGCGCCTTCAGGTTCTTGGATCCGAACACCGCACCGAGCCCGAGCCTTCCGAAGTGCCTGTAAGTTTCGGTCGTAACGCAGGCGTATCTCACGAGATTGCTACCGCCCCCTCCGATCCTCATAACAGTCCTTATTCCCCTTCCCGGCTCGTTCTCCGCTATTATCCTTCCTACGATCAGAGAATCCGCTATGCCCCAAATAACCCTCGCGTCCCTGAAGTAGACCTTGTCGTTCTTCACGACTATGTAAACTGGCTTCTTGCTCCTCCCCTTTATCACGATCGCCCCGTAACCGGCGTTCGCTATGGCCGTTGCCGTCCTTCCCCCGGCATGGCTCTCGCCCAAGTTCCCCGTCAGTGGACTCTTGAACATCGCCACGGTCTTGGATGCGAGGGGATACGCAGAAGTGAACGGCCCGACCGCAAAGACCACGACGTTCTCCTCGCTCAGCGGATCGCAATCGAGGTTCATCTCCTCCTTCAAAAGCTGAACGGCCACGCCCGTTCCTCCGATCCATTCCTCGAATAGATCGCTTCTGTCCTCGATCTCGTACCTATACTTCGAGAGATCTATCTTCAGAACCTTCACGCTTTCACCTCCTCATAGGCCAAAACACCGTGCGGGCAGTAGTTGGCACAATACCCGCAGTGAACGCACAAAGCGGGCTTTCCGTTTCTCCTCTCAAATATAGCTCCGATCGTGCAGGCCTGAATGCAGTTCTTGCAACCTATGCATAGCTCCTCCCTGTACATCACCCCTCCCCCGTCCCTCGGCGTCAAAGCGTTCGTCGGACAAACCTGCGCACAGGGTGGCTCCGGGCAAGCCCTACAGAATATTACCGTCGCACCTCTCTCGAAACCGCTCAAGCTAACGGGTAGTATTCCCGAGTAGTCGTTTCCCATCTCCCCGTGCCTCCTCGAGCATGCGAACATGCAGAGGCCGCAGCCAACGCACTTCTCGATGTCCTTGATGACCAATCGCTTGACCATATCTATGATTATGATTATGGAGTGTTTAACCTTTTCGCCGAAATATTTCATAATTATTATCTACGTTCGAACGAAACGCCCGATATGGTCAGGGTCGCCGTCGCCGGGGCTGCGGGAAGGATGGGCAGGTTGATAGTGAAGAACGTCGTGGAGGATGAGGAACTCGAACTCGCTCAGGCGTTCGACTTGAGGGAGATTGGGAAGGATGCTGGAGAGCTCGCCGGAGTTGGAAGGGTAGGTGTTCCGATAACGGATGCGAGGAAGATGGAGAAGGTTTTGGACGCCGACGTGCTCGTGGACTTTACCGTCGCCGAAGGAGCGGTGGAGAACATAAGGATCGCCTCTGAGAAGGGTGTGAAGCTCGTAGTCGGGACGACGGGGTTCACGGAAGAGCACTGGAGGAAGATAGAAGAGTTCTGCAAGAGGGTTCCAGCGGTCATATCCCCCAACTTCAGCGTGGGAGTGAACATCTTCTGGAAGTTAGTCGAGATCGCGGCGGGATTTCTCAGGGACTACGACATAGAGATACTGGAGATGCACCACCGTTTCAAGAAGGACGCTCCGAGCGGAACCGCTTTGAAGGCGGCGGAGATCGTGAAGAAGGTCGTTGGGGATAGGAAGCTCGTTTTCGGAAGGGAGGGAGTTTGTCCGAGGGAAGACGAAATAGGAGTCCTCGCAATACGTGGAGGGGACGTTGTAGGAGAGCATACCGTCTTTTTCATCGGAATGGGTGAGAGAATCGAGATAACGCACAGAGCTTGGAGCAGACAGGCTTTCGCGAGCGGTGCCATCAAGGCCGTGAAGTGGATAGCCAAGGTGGATGAGCCGGGTATATACGGAATGAACGACGTCTTGGGCTTGTGATGATGCGCGGGCATACCACCAATTTTATTTATTTTTTTATTTTTCTATAATATTGATCCGAGCAAACGACCTCTATTACCCCCACAGCCCACCTACGCCCCATCCAAGTTGCGACGAATCGGGGATCGCTTGAGATAAAAATTTATATACTCCTTGTGCAAAAAGATAGGTTGGAGGTGGAGAAAATGTCCGAGTTGCCACTTGCCCCCATCGACAGGTTGATCAGAAAGGCTGGGGCGGAGAGAGTGAGCGCCGAGGCTGTGGAGAAGATGGCAGAGATTCTTGAAGAGAAGGCGTTGGAGATCGCGAAGAAGGCGGTTGAGATCGCCAAGCACGCCGGAAGAAAGACGGTGAAGGTTGAGGACATCAAGCTCGCCGCCAAGTACGAGTAGCTAAAACAATTTTATTTTTTAATCCCTGTATTTTACCTCAAGTGTCATAAAATCCTCCGCAACCATCACGTTCTCGAAAACCTCCTTGGCCTCCTCGAGCAGCGGCGTCGCGTCCTTCGAATACCTCGCGCTCACGTGGGTTAGGATGAGGGTTCTGACTC
>CAZQJR010000173.1:0-4632 GCA_964592825.1 uncultured archaeon
GAACGCTATGGCACCCTCCTTACCCCTGATCTCACCGACTATTATGTAGTTCGGCCTGCTCCTCAGAGCGGCTTTGAGTAAATCGAACAGATCCACCCTTCCCTCCGTCCCCCTCTCCCTCGTACACAACTGCTGCCACACCGGATGGGGCACCTGAACCTCGGGAGTATCTTCAGCGCTGAATATCTTGGACTGAGGCTTTATGAAAGGGATCATCGCATTTAGCGTCGTCGTCTTACCGCTCGCTGTCTCCCCGCTAACCCATATGCTCATCCCGTATTCCAAGCAGAGCCAGAGGTAAGCGGCTATCTCAGCTGAGAGAGTTCCCCACGCTATGAGTTGGGTTATGCTTATCGGAACCGCGGTGAACTTTCTTATTGTAAGAGAAGGCCCCTTGAGGCTAACGTCCGTGCTGAATATGATGTTTATTCTGCTCCCGTCCGGCAAAGTTCCGTCGACTATGGGGTTCTTCTCGCTTACCGGCCTTCCTATCCTCTCGCTGAGGTTCTTGAGGTATTCGACCATGTATATGTCGTCCTTGAAGTCTATGTTCGTCGGAAGCATGTCGAAGATCTTGTGGACGATGTGAACGTTGTGCGGGCCTATGACGTGAATGTCCTCGATGTACGGATCCCTTATGAGAGGTTCCATCGGCCCTACTCCGATTATGTCCCTCTTCAGAAGATACTTGAACTTGTAAACCTCCTCCTTCGTGAGCTTGAGCTTCTCCTCCCCAACTCCGAAGGAGAGAAACCTCCTCCTCTTCTTAAAGGGGACGGGTTTCGGGACGATCTCGACGACCTCATCAACGAGCTTATCTATAAGCCTTCCCAACTCCTCGTCGTTGTTGGGTACCTCCTCCTTGGGAACGACTTCGAGCATCTTGTCCATCAGAGCCTGATACTTCGGTTCCTCCTCCTTGGTCAACCTCGGTTCTATCGCCGTATAGTGCTTGTCACCCTCCCTGTCCGTCCAGATGTGGATGAAGATGGGGTCGCCTACCGGGTAGATTATGTTCGGGCGGGGGAGGGTCTTCATGTCCCTACTCAACTGGGCGACGAAATTCGGGACTACCCCCTCCCTCCGCCTGAACTCCTCTATATACCTCCTCAGGTGCGGGTTCCTCTTCAGGGCGTCCTTTAGGGTGTCAGACTTTACCACCTTCATGCTACCGCCGCGATCTCAACAACCAATCCTATTCCCGGCTCAACTCTGAAGGCGATCTGCTTTGCGTACGTGCTACCCGCCATGTTGTACTTCCTGATTAGCATGATGTTCTTCAGATCGGTTCCGAACTTCTTGACGGAAGTCTCGGCTATGAAGGAACAAGCGGACTCTATCTCATCCATAACGTGTTTCTCAAGCTCGTCCAAAGCGGTGAGTATGACCGCCTTGTTCAAGGCGGCGATCCTCTTAAAAAATCCCATAAGCTTGACCACGGAATCCTCATCGACGTCGGATCTAACGAGGGTAGAAAAACAATCTATAACTATAACATCCTTCTCGAACAACTCCTTCGCGTTCATCAACCTCTCAGCGAAGTTCTGCCTCTTCATAGGCTCCTGTATGAGGGGATAAACGGGAATGTAGAGCAACCTCCTCTTTATCATGTCCTTGACGATATCGTATCCGAGAGAGAGCATCTGGGTTATGAAGTCCGTCGTCGTGAGTTGCGTGGATACGTAGGTAACGCTAACGTCGTTCTTCAGCAGTCCGTAGATTATCCTCTGGCAAACGACGGACTTACCGCTACCGTGCTCTCCCTTTATCAGCCCGATCGTTCCTACGGGAATCCCTCCGCCCAACCTCTTGTGGAACTCGTCGTTCGGCAGCTGAACTGAGAATATCCTCGCCATCGCTATCACCTCAGATCGTGAATTCGAGGGTGTCGGAAATACCGTTGTAGAGAATGACGGTTATCCTGTGATTTCCGGGGCTGAGGCTGGTTACGACATCGATCTCACCAACCTGACCGGGGTAGAGAACCGAAGGGGAGGTAGTAAAGTTCGCGGGGGGAATGATGTTACCGTCTATAAGAACAGATACGGTCGAGTTCGTGAAGGGAAACGGAACCTTACCTATGTTCTTCACGTAAAAGACGTAGGCCGTATTCGTTCCGATCGTGGTGGTCGGTATGTTCAGAGGATCGTTTATTATCTTGAAGTTCGTGGCTATCGCGCTCTTCAGGTAATTTCCCTGCTCCTTTATACCCATCGAAATCTGTTGTATAGTAACCACCATCACCGCCGAAACGGACGCGGCGATGAGGACGGCTGTTATGAAGAGGATCAGTTGCGCCGCGCTCTCTCCGGACATTCACATCACCCCACGACGAACGTCGCATACTCGATCAACCCGTTGTCCGAAACCACTTCTAGCCTGTGCGTAGAGTTAACGCCTCCGCTGAGGCTCGAGTTGTAGAACTTCGCGTACTGCAGGGGGTAGAGGATCGTTCTGTTGACCGTGAAGTCTATGGGCTTTCCGTCGACGAGCAACGTGAACTTCGTACAGTTGAACGTCGTCGATCCCGTGTTCTCCACTATCACCGTTAGGTTGTACGTCGTGGCCGTCGTGTTTAGGGCCGTTACGTTCACGATCTCGAACTTCGCGACGCTTAGCTCGGTGTTGCTCCTCGCCTTTATGAGGTCGTTGAGATCCCTTACCTCCGTTATCACCGTGGCCGAGAGTATGCCCAAAGCGACCAATCCGGCTATGAACAGTATCGCAAACGCGGCGGTCGTGCTAAAACCCATTTATCTCCGATACCTCCTTCCTGATCGAATATATGTCCCTCTCCACCTTCAAAACCACATCCTTATCGAACCTGCCCGTTCTGAGAGCCTCTATGAACAGCAGAGAGGTCATGTGATCCTTGACGTTCATGTAACCGGCCGGCCTCCAATCGGAATTCTCGTGGTACAGCCTTATGCCCTTGGCGAACCTGAGAACGGTGAAGAGCACCTTTTCGCTTATCCAGTTTATGTCGACGTAGTAGTTGAGCAGATCCCTAAGCCCCTCGTGTCCCACCCTCTCGAGCATGAACTCGATCCACTTTAGCAGTATCATTATCGCTCTCGTGTCGTGCAGTGGCACGTCCTCAAGCCTCGGCTTTTCCGTCGGGAGGCTCGGGAGCAAAGGTTCCTCCTGCTGTGGCTGGTAAAGCTGAACCTGTTGAACCGGTTGTTGCTGAGGTTGCTGGGGTTGCTGCGGTTGCGGCTGCGGAGGATAGATCTGAGCGGGGGGTTGTTGCTGCGCCGGAGGATAGGTCTGTTGCTGCTCCTGCTGTTGCTTGAGGAATTCCGGCAAAGGCTCAATCTTCGCCTCCTTTCTCTCCTCCTTCATCCTCTGCCTTATCAGAGACTCTATGTTCTCGAGCTTCCTAAAGATCTCGTCTATTTTTCTCGCGTTCGTTAAGTTCTCTTCGATCTTCTTTACGATCTTATCGACCTGCTCCCTCGTAACCCCCTTGCCCTTCAGCTTGTTGTAAAGATCCTCGAGTAGAACCGACGGCACCCGTCCTCGAAACTTGTTTAGATATTCCTTCAACTCGTTATCCTTAAGAACTTGAGCAGCCTGATCCGACAAATCAAGTCACCTCCTCACCGTTATAAAGAACGTCCGCAATTATCCTATCCAAATCCACATCGAGAATGATCCTAAAGTCCTGCTCCAAATCGTCAACTCTCCTCTTCAAATCCACAATATCCACCACACCCGAGGACGAAACGAACGGATTTATCTGAGAGCTAACGACCTCGTAAAGGCTCATAACGTCCTTCATGGTATCGTCCATCTTCTGAATCTTCGACTTTATCTCGTCGATCTCCTTCTTGGTGTTCTCCAACGCCACGTCTATCCTCGGCAACCTGTTTTCGATCTCGTTGATCCTGTCCATGATCTTCGTAGTCAGATCTTCCTCTTCCTTTCTAGTCTCCTCCTTCTCTATCTCTTCGGGAGTCTTTTCCTCCAAAATCTCCTCCTCAAGCTCTTCCTCTTCCTCCACCCTCTCCTCCTTCTCCTTTTCACCTCCCTTCTTCTTGAACTTGATCAGCTTCCTGATCACAGCCCATCACCTCCCAAAGAAAAAAAATAGGGGTAAAAAATTTGGGTGGTTACTGCAGCTCGGTTATGCTGGCCGTGAATGCGGACGGCGTGGTGAACTGTATTATGCCCGGAGCACCGAGCTCGGGCCTGACCTCTCCGCTGACCACCGCGTTCGTCGGCAGACCCTGTCCGAAGACCTTGACGATATCGACGGTGAGGACGACCTTGTCTCCGGTGTTGAGCGTGGGCGTCTGCTTGTTCTTAACCAACGATCCGTCCTGGTCCTGCAGCACTAATATACCGAAGGACGTGCTCGTCAGGTACTTCCAAGCGTCGAGGGTGAAGTTGAACACCTGTCCACCAGCGGTGAGGTCGGTGAACGGATAGGTGCCAAGCGTGGCGTTAGACGGCTGGTACTTGAGCTCGACCGTGTTCTGCAAGGCGCTGAGCGTTACGATCGTCTTGCTGAGGTCGATGGCCTGTCCACCAGTGTTCGTCTCAACGTAGATGGCGAGCTTGCTGATGTTGTTAGCAGTGGTTCCGGTGTTCGGATTGGCGTCGTAACCGAGGATCCTGTCGATCTTGATA
>CAZQJR010000174.1:0-2164 GCA_964592825.1 uncultured archaeon
ACGCGGAACAGAACGCGATAATTCAGGCTGCGAAGTTCGGAATAAGCATAGAGGGGGCGACGATGTACACCACCCACTGCCCGTGCATAACGTGCGCGAAGATGATAATAAACGCCGGAATAAAGAGGGTCGTCTACGGGAGGGAATACGCGGATAAAAGGGGACTCGAACTCCTCAGAAAGGCGGGTATAGAGGTCGTTTACTTCCCCTCATGACTCCTCAACTCCTCCAATATCTCCCTCGCCCTGCTCATGCTGATCTTACCCTCCTTCAGCATCCTCTCCACCACCCTGTCCACCTCATCCCCCTTCGCACCGACCGCCATCGCCAGACTCCTCGCGTGAAGTTCCATGTGACCCCTCTGAATACCCTCCGTGGCCAAAGCCCTCAAAGCGGCGAAGTTCTGAGCTAAACCCACCGCAGCGATTACCCTCGCCAACTCCTCCGCTGTCTTGACCCCCAAAATCTTCAGACATATTCTCGCGAGCGGGTTCGCCTTCACGCTACCGCCTACGACTCCAACGGACATCGGCACCTCTATGTATCCCACGAGATTTCCCTCGTCGTCGATCTCGTAGTGTGTCAGGGGTTTATAGCCGTGCATGGCGGAATAGGCGTGGCAAGCCGCTTCTACCGCTCTGAAATCGTTCCCCGTGGCTATCAAAACCGCCGAAATTCCGTTCATTATCCCCTTGTTGTGGGTCGCGCATCTGAAAACGTCCACTCTGGCGAACTCGTATGCGTCGACTATCGCCTCGACGACGTCCTCCCCCCCAACAGCCTTCTTATCGAATACCGCTTTGGCCGTCGCAAGTCTGAAGGGACACAGGTTGGACAGTATTCTTAACAACACTTTCCCACCCGTTATCCTCTCCACGAGCGGTGCGACGTGCTCGCATACCGAGTTAACGAAGTTCGCTCCCATCGCGTCCTTGACGTCTATGAGTAGATCCACCGAGATCATGGACTTTCTACCCTCCAAAATCCTAACCCTGACGTCCTTGCAACCACCGCCCAACCTCACTATGCTCGACTCTATCTCGTTCGCCCTCTCGACTATCTCATCCTTACGCCTCATCACCTCGAACTTGGCCGAGTGGGGGTTGTCGGTGATGACCTGTATCTGTCCTATCATTATCGAACCCGTGTAGTGCGTCGTGAATCCTCCCCTCACCCTCGCTATCCTCGCCCCGTTGCTCGCCGCCGCCACGACGCTCGGCTCCTCTATGACCATCGGAACGAGATAGTCCCTGCCGTCTATCAGGAAGTTCGTCGCTATCCCCAAGGGTAGTTCGAAAGTGCCGATGACGTTCTCTATCATCCTGTCCGCCACTTCCAAAGACAGCTTCGAGCTTTTCCTTATGAGCTCTACCTCCTCCTCGCTCAAACCCGCAAACTCCCTAACCTTTTCGAGCCTCTCCTCGGGAGAGAGTTTGTAGAATCCGCTTATTCTGGACGTCTTCATGATAGTAAGAGAGCCTTCCACCTTTCAAACCTTTCGTCTCGCTACGAGGTACGCGAAGACCCCCGCTCCGAAACCGTTGTCCACGTTGACCACCGCCACCCCGGAGGGACAGCTGAGCAACATGCTGAACAACGGAGTGATACCGTTCAGGTTGACCCCGTATCCGATAGAGGTCGGAACCGCTATTATGGGCAGATCCACGAGTCCTGCGAGGACGGAAGGTAGCGCCCCCTCCATACCGGCAACCGCAACTATCACGTCCACGTTCTCCTCTTTAACCCTTCTGAGGGGCTCCACGAGTCTGTATATGCATGCTATTCCCACGTCGTAGAACTTCAGAACCTTAAGACCCAAGAACTCCGACGTCGTCGCGCACTCCTCCGCAACGGCGATGTCCGAAGTGCCCGCCGTAAATATAGCCACCTTCCCAACGCCCTCAACTCTACCCTCCTTCAGCAATCGAGCCCTCTTTCCGACGACCGCAATCCTCCCCCTTTCGTTGACGAAAACTTCTTCGAAGTTCTTCTTGAGTGCGGAAATTTGATCCCCGCTTAGCCTCGTGACCAGAACGGAATCCCTATGCTCCAAATAAGCTCTAACTATCTTAACGAGCTCTTCGGGGCTCTTAAATTGCGCGAACACCGCCTCGGGCTTCCCCGTCCTAAAATCCCTGAAAACGTCGAGCTTGGCTATTCCATC
>CAZQJR010000175.1:0-7305 GCA_964592825.1 uncultured archaeon
ACCTCACGTGTCGTGCTTCTTGGGTGGCAGTCTTCTCCTCTTCGTTTCGAGCATTCTGAGAGCGTTTATTATCCTGCTCCTCGTCCACTCCGGTTCTATAATCGCGTCGACGAATCCCCTTTCCAAAGCCCTCTCAGCACTCGCTTCAGTCTTCCTGTACTCCTCTACCTTCTTCCTTCTTTCCTCTTCACCCAGCTCCCCGTAAATCCTCTTGACGTCGGTATCCAAATCTGTCACCGCGAACTCGGCGTTTGGATAAGCGTAAACCACGTCCGCTCCCGTTAACTTGCTTCCCATGACCATTCCGGCCACTCCATATGCCTTTCCTATAACGACGGTTATGAGAGATGACGTAACCTCGGAAAACATCTTGAAGAGTTCCGATATCTCCCTCGCAAGTCCTCCCCTCTCTTGATCGTTAGAAGGTATGAATCCGGGGGTATCGACGAACGATACTACGGGCACGTTGAAGGCGTCGCAGAATCGGACGAACCAAGAGATCTTCCGTGCGGAATTAACGTCGAGGCATCCGAATTGGAAAAACGGATTGTTCCCAACGACACCAACTGTCGTTCCATCCAACCTTCCGAACCCCACAACCGCGTTGGGTGCGAAATCAGGCATCAGTTCGAAAAAGTCCCCGTCGTCCATAACGTCCCTCACGAGATCCCTAACATCGTAAATACCCTCCGGTTTAAATTCCAACTTCCTCGCAGGATCATCGGACGTTTCGGCAATCGGAGGATCCTCCATGTTGTTTAATGGAAGATAACCGAACAACCTCCTCGTAATCTCAATGCACTCCTCATCGCTCTCCGCCACGAGATGGACGATGCCCCCCTTGGCCATGTCCTCCATCCCCGTTGCCCTCTCTTTGGACATGCTTTCGATTATTTCGGGAAGTACGAGGCTGAACATCTTTCCTTTCAGTCCTATCTTAAAGTCGAGCGGTAGTTGGGCGAACATCCAATGGATGTCACTGAGAAATACTCCAATCCTTGGTATAACTCCGCTTGCCAGAGATAGAGCTTGACTGAGCTTTGACAGTCCCTTAAGGGATTCGAAATCGATCTCGAACCTTTCGACGTTCACGACCACGACGAGAGGCGATCCAGTTTTGAGAGCTAACTCTGCGACCTTCTCGTCACATCCGTTGAAAACACCCTTAAGATTGTAAACACAAACCGGTCGTCCTTCTATGGTTCCAAAGCCACCATCGCGCCCGATTTCTGAAAAACTACCCTCATCGAGAAGAACGTCTATCATGATCGACCTTTAGGGATCGCAAAATCTTATAAATATCTTTCGAATAATGTCGATCGGGACCCGTGGGGTAGTCTGGATAGCCTAAGGGGCTTCGGACCCCTTGACCCGGGTTCAAATCCCGGCGGGTCCGTATACATAGGCAAGTGCATCCGTACGTCCGCTCAAAGCTTTTAACGAAAAGCCCCCCACTGTTGTTATGATGTTAATAACGGTGTTTCTGCTCATGCTCACGCTGACGCCGATGCACGTGACCGCTCCGGCGTGGAGCCATCGAGCCTATCCTTGGGTGAACTCCGTGGGGATATCCAAGGGTCTCGTCGCCTTCTCTACGCCGGGTGGAGTTTACGTTTTCGATATCAACGGCAAGATGTTGGCACATCTGACGGGGAGCGTTGTCAGGGTTAGGGGGGACTACATCGTTGTTGGTGGTGGGAAGAGCGTTGTACTGCTTGAGAAGGGTAAGACCGTTTGGAGAAAGCGATTCAAGGTGGGAGTTGAGGATGTGGCGGTTTCGGAAAACGGTGATGTGGTGGTGGGTTGTAGGGACGGGACGGTTCATTATTTCACCAAGAACGGGAAGTTGCTCTGGGAATACAAGGCGATGAGTGCGATAGGTAGCGTTGACGTGGACGACGATGGTAGGTTCGTGGTCGTGGAGGATCTCATGAATCACATTTACTTCTTCACATCCTGTAAGGATCTACCGTGGAGACATTCACCGAACGATGGGGATCTGTCTTGGATATACAACACCGGATGGTGCGTTTGGAAGTACGATAGGCTGGATCTCCTATTCCCCTGTATAATAAGGATTTCTGGAGATGGAAGAATAATAGCGGTTGGTGGAGGCGGTAACAGGATGGTATTCGTGTTCGACAGAGGCGGATATCTGATAGCTAAGCTGAAGACGGATGGAGTTCCAACTTCCCTTTCCGTATCCTACAACGGATCCCTCATAGCGGTCGGATGCGACGGAGGATACGCCTATCTATTCCGTAATCTCAAACGGGTTTGGTGTGTTAAGTTGAAGACGACAACCGCTGTGGACCTGAGCGAAAATGGGAGATTCGTGGCGGTAGGGGATGGTGGAGTGGTATATCTAATAACTAGCGGAGGAAAGGTTCTGTGGAAGGGTGGCTTGGACGACACGATAACTCACATCGCAGTTTCGGATGATGGGGCGGTAATAGCGGGTGGAAAATCCACATGCTACGTTTTTGATCCTTTACCCACCGAACCTAAGCCCACTCCCACTCCATACAAGACGACGTCACCACCGAAAATTACTCGGCCCAATCCAACTCCTACGAAGGCTGAAGGCTTCCTTAACATTCCCAAGATGCCCGACTTTAGAATACTCCTCGCAATCGGAGTTCTCGTAAGCATGGCCCTCATCCGTAAGAGAGATTAACCTTCTCCTCATCATTCATTTCATGGATCGAATCGCCGACTTCCTGTTCGAGGCCGGAGCCCTCAAGCTGATCCCCCGTTCGGGATGGTTCAAGGTGGGGATAAAGGATCCGGAATCCGTAGCGGAGCACAGCTTCAGAACCGCTTTAATAGCCTTTCTCGTAACTTACCTCGAAACGGGGGACTTCGACAGGGCTTGCAGGGCTTGCGTGCTCGGTTTGATCCACGACCTCGACGAGGCGAGAACGCTCGATCTCCATAAGCTTTCGAGGAGATACGTGAAGATAGACGGGGACGTGCTAAAGGATCAGTTGAGATCACTGCCAGAGGAAATAGGAAGGAGAATAGAGGAGGAGTTCAAGGAGCTAAGGATGTTCGTGAAGGACGCCGACAGGCTCGAACTTCTCCTACAGGCGAAGGAGTACTCCGAGATCTACCCTTCCGCGATGGAGTACACGAAGGGGCTCGAATTCAATACCGAAACCGCGAAGAGGATGGCGGAGGTTATCAGGGAGTCGGATCACAGGTGGTGGCTTAAGCTTGAGTAGATTCCTCTGCGATAGGATGCTCAAGAAGCTCGCGGTTTGGCTTAGAATAGCCGGATACGACACGCTTTACATAGCGGATTTAGACGTGGAGGGTGACGAGGACACGTACATGGTTCACAACCACACCGACAGAATTCTTCTGACGAGGGACAAGGAGCTCTACGAGAGATCCAAGGCGGTGGGGAGGCCGGTCATACTGATAAGGAGCGACGACGTTGCGGAACAGATAGCGGAGTTGATGGAGAGGGGGTTCGAGTTCGAACTGAGGATGGAGAGGTGCAGCGTCTGCAACACGCCCCTCAGGAAACCGAGCGACGAGGAAGCATTGGAGGTCATGAGGAGGGAGGGGATAAGGGAGGATTTAAGGAAGAGGTACGAACTTTGGTATTGCGAAAGGTGCAGGAAGCTTTACTGGATGGGGAGCCACTGGAGGAACATGGTCGACTTCTTGGGCAGGGTGAAGGGCAAAATTCGTAACCATTATCCATGAAAAATTTTAAATCTTATGCGGATACATTCCGAACATGGATAAGCTTAAGCGCCTGCTCGAGCATTGGATAGAGCACAGCGAGGAGCACAACGCAAAGTACTTGGAGTGGGCGGAGAGGATAAGGGAAGAGAGGCCGGACGTTGCGGAGCTAATTCTCGAAGCCGTGAAGAAGTTCAGGGAGGGCGAGGAGCTTCTCAGGAAAGCGGTCGAGAAACTCTGACGAGTTTCGGTTGTTCCTCCGAAAGATCCACGTCGAAGCCTAAGGATCTAAGGTAGCTCCAAGACCTCTTACCCCTACCGTGAAGCATGAGTTCGAGCAGATCCTCCTCCTCGTCCACATCGACGCTCGCGTAGAAGGAGTCGAATATTCCCACCCTCAACCCCATTTCCTCCGCAATCCTCACGTGCTTTAGAAAGCTTCCGTAATGGTACGAAACCCTGAACCCGTTTACCCTAACGAGCAACATGTTCGTCCCTCCCTTCCTCCCCGGAGCGATTACGATGTCCCCTTCCGTTTCGAGAAACCTCCTCATGACCCCGTAGCTGAGGAGGGGAAGGTCGGACATAACTACAGCGGTGTTCCTCTCGAGCCTGTCGTTTATCGCGGAGTTGAGATCCCTTTCGTCCTCCTCCACGCGACAATCGACATCCAAATCGGTGTTCGGGGGGACGAGGACTATCGTTTCGTCGAAGAACTCGTTTACGACTTCGAGGACGTCCAATAGCATCGCCTTCGCCAACCCTCTCCTCTCTTCCAAACTCAAAACTGTGGAAAGGCGGGATTTAGGATTTGAAAGCTTGAACGGGACTATCGCCCTCATCCGCATCGAAATCTATCGAATGAGCTAAATACTTTCGCAAATCATTCGAAACCATGAAGGTCGTGTTCGTAACGTCAAACGAGGGGAAGTTCAGGGAGGCGAGGAGCATAGGGGAAAGATACGGAGTGGAGGTGGAATGGAGGAAGATGGAATATCTTGAGCCGCAGGGTAGCGATTTGGTGGAGATAGCCAAAAGAAGCGCCGAAATTTTGGCGGAGAGGCTGAAGGAACCCTTCTTCATAGAGGACAGCGGCCTCTTCATCCCGGCCTTAAAGGGATTCCCCGGTCCCTACTCGTCGTTCGTCTTCAAGACGATAGGCAACGAAGGAATACTCAAGCTTATGGAGGACGTCGAAGATAGAAGGGCGTATTTCTTGGCTGTCGTAGCGTTCTTCGACGGGGAAAGGGTGATGACTTTCGAGGGGAGGGTGGACGGGTCGATAGCGAGGGAGATGAGGGGAAGCGAGGGTTTCGGGTTCGATCCGATATTCGAATACGAAGGCAGGACTTTCGCGGAGATGGGGGAGGAGAAGAACGAGGTGTCGCACAGAAGGAGGGCGTTGGAAAGGCTCTTCGAGTATCTGTCTAAAGCCTACCCCGATAGAAGGGAGTAGCGGGGCAACCCATACACTTTTCCTCTTCGTATCTCACGCAGCTTCCGCAGTCCACACCGCACGGGGGCTTTTCGAATTCCTTGTTCGCCAACACTTTCAAATCGACGTAGGGTTCGTAGTGTATTTCGAATATAGGAAAGAACTCAAATCTCTTAACTCCCTTTTGAGCTCTGAGTGAACAGCATTCCAAGCTTATGCTTTCGAGCGTGTGATAGTCCTCCGCCCAAACGAGGGCGAAGAGGTTGTATGATCCGGCCGTCACGAAGAACCTAACGACCCTCGGACATTTTTCGAACTTCCTCAGAACTTCCCTCAGGTACTCCCCGGATTCGATCTCCATAGCTATCATGGCGAGCTTCACGTCGAGCCTTTCGACGTTTATCATCGCCTTTACCTTAACAAGACCCTCCTGAAAGAGCTTGTCCAGCCTCTTCTTCGCTCCCATGCTCGATATTCCGATCTCTCTGGCTATCTCAACTATCGACGCCCTTCCGTTTTCCTGCAACTTAGCTATTATCCTCCTGTCCCTGTCGTCTATCATCTAAAATCCCCTCAGGATCTGAAGGATCACCCTCCTCCTTCTCGGTCTCGTATCGAAGTTTATAACGACTATCTGTTGCCAAGTTCCGAGCAAAAGCTCTCCGTCCTTGAAAGGAACCAAGAGGCTCGGCCCAACTATGGAAGCCTTGACGTGGCTCGATCCGTTGTCGTCACCCCAAGTTTTGTGGTGTTCGTAGTGCTCCCCGTAGGGGGCGATCCTGTCCATTATGCGGGGAAAGTCCTTCCTCAACCCCGGTTCGAACTCTATGGTCGTCACCGCTCCGGTGGAGCCTACGTTGAATATCAAAACCGCCCCCTCGTCCACTCCGCTCTCCCTGACGAACCTCCTAACCTCCTCGGTTATGTCGGCCATATCCCCGTGCGCGTCGAGATCGACGTGTATCTCCCTTATCATGTAACCGAATATATCGATCAAAGTTTTTAGGCCTTCGGTTTACGTTGCCTTATGAAGGTGCTCGTTTGCGGAAAGGGCGGTAGCGGTAAGAGCACGATCGTGGCGATGCTCGGGAAGTATTTGGCCGGTAAGGGATACAGGGTGCTGATCGTTGATGCGGACGAATCGAACCCCGGACTCTACAGGATGCTCGGGGTGGAGAGGAGGAGAACTCTCGTTGAACATTTCGGGGGAAGGAGGGCGATCAAGGAGAAGAAGTTCGAACTGCCCGGGAGGATTGAGGATATCCCGAACGACGTGGTTTCGGCCAAGGGAAATTTGATGGTCGTTAGCGTGGGGAAGATAGAGAGGGCGGGAGAAGGTTGCGCCTGCCCCATAGCGTTTCTCGCGAGGGAGTTCGTTAAAAACCTGAAGCTGAGGGATGGGGAGGTGGTTCTGGTCGACGCCGAGGCGGGCGTGGAGCATTTGGGAAGGGGAATGGATTCGGCGGTGGACGTGATCGTGAACGTGCTGGAGCCTTCCGTGGAGTCCATCGAGCTTTCAAAAAAGATAGAAGAAATGACTGGGGTTAGGAAGGTGAGGTTGTTGAACAAAGCCCTGCCCGGCGTTGGCATAGAGGCGGAGGTCGAGATACCGTACATGGAGGAGATAGTGCGAAACGGTCTGATGGGAAAGGAGGTGGAGGTCGTACCTCAGATAGAGGAGCTCTGGGAGAGGATAAGGGGGGTTTGATTTGATCCTCTACAGGAAGTTCGGACTGACGGCAAAGGACGCCGCAGAGATCACAGCTGACATCGTCGAGATCATCAGGGCTAAGATGAACGACGAGAGGGCGGTCGAATTCTTAAAAAGTAAGTACGGCGGGAACAAGCTGATCTTTGCCGTGCTCATGCTCGGAAGGCTGATAGGGATGTCCTTCGCGCTCAGAGAGGGAGAAAAGGCGAGGGCGATCCTGATGGACTTCTCCCGTCTCGTTGACATACTGGAGAAGAAGGGTAAGGCCGAACTGATCAAAACCCTCGAAAGGGAGATAATAGAGGAGGCCTACGAGGAACTTGAGAGGTTCAGAGGATACGCTTGATCACCACAAACTTCATATACCGTTTTGATATAAGTGAACGCAAGGGCCCGTAGCTTAGCCAGGTCAGAGCGCCCGGCTCATAACCGGGCGGTCGAGGGTTCAAATCCCTCCGGGCCCACT
>CAZQJR010000176.1:0-22097 GCA_964592825.1 uncultured archaeon
GAAAATAGTGTATATATGTTTTCAAATTGCGGGAACCCTCTTCTTCAGCGCCGGAGGACGGGGCTTCATCAATATCCTGCTACCGCATTTGGTGCACTGAATGAGGTTTCTCTCCAAATCCACGTCCACCTCCGCCCCGCAGACCAAACACACGTATGTGCCCAACCCGCATCACCTACCTATTTGCTCCAAAATCTTCGTCGCCACCGCAGGAACGTAGCATCCTCCAGCGAACTTGTAACCGCAAGCCTTACACTCCCAAATTCCACTTCCCACCCTTCTTACCGCCTTCTTGCCACACCTCTTGCAAACGTACTTCCTCCTCTGTTGCTCCTCTATCTTCACTATCATCCTCCTTACCCTGAGCCCGTACCTCGGTCCGAACCTTCCGGCCATCTTGACCTTCTTCGTCCTCGCCATACCTTAAACTCTCCCGACGGTGAACATTTAACACTTTCGAACCGACAATCGTAAATATTTTAAAGGCTATTCCCTTTCGGGATCGAGATGTTCAAAGGTTGTTCCCTCGATGGTATAGAGAGGGAAAACAGAACGGTCGATATAGTAAGGAGGAGAGGAGTCATAACGGCCAACAAGGTTCACCTGAAGAAGTATCCGGTGGACAACCCCGTTACCATATTCAACCCTTCTATAATGGTCGAGGAGGACGAACTCATAGTTTACGGCAGGATAGTGCTCGGCTATTTCACATACGCGAGCGCGATAGCGGAGTTCAGAGTGCCGATAAAGGATGTGTTCAACAACCTCTTCACTTGCCACTACACGGCGGAGATAATCCTCTATCCCGACAACAGATTCGATCTTTGGGGGGTTGAGGATCCGAGGACGTACGAGATAGACGGAAGATGGCTCATAACCTACAGCGGGAGAACGGTCAACTACTTCGACCCAACCGTTAGGGTTGAGAGAACTCTGCCAGTTACGGCGATACTCGAAAAGGGAGGGTGGAAAAAGATTTGCGTGTTCAGACTTCCGGATGTCCTGAGGGGATTCGTGATAAGCGATAAGGACGCGTTTCTCGTCAAGACGAGGGATGGGTTAAAGCTGTTCCACAGACCGCACATGAAGGACGAGAAATTCTACCTGACGATAAGCGACGTCCCTGAAAACGTTCTCGAATTCGATGAGTTCAAGGAAGTCAGCGTTACGAACACCACCCTCGTTATGGAACACGCGAAGTTCGAGGACAAGGTTGGTTGGGGCACTCCCCCCGTAAGGGTTGACGGAGATCTCCTGCTTCTCCTTCACGGCGTGGACGCAGAGACCAAGATGTACAGGGTCTTTGCCATGCTCATGAACGAGAATTGCGAGGTCACGGCGGTAACCCCCCACTACATAATGGAGCCAAAGGAGCCCTACGAGGTTTTCGGCGACAGACCGTTCACGGTGTTTCCGTGCGGAGCCCAGCTGGTCGACGACAGCCTAATAATAAGTTACGGAGCCGGAGATTCCGCAATAGGTATCGGGGAGATCGACGTGTCCGAACTCATGTCGATACTCGATTCGAACAGGTTGGAGTAGGCGAATTTCATCATCATAACCATAAGAATTATATTGAATGGAGATAACTATCGTTCGATGGTGCAAATTCCGGTTTACATAATACCAGTAACGATAATAGTAACACTGCTCGCAAAGGGCGCCTTCGACTTTGCCGAAGATGTTGCGAGGAGCAAGTGGATGAGTTTATTCGCCGGAACCGTTACGATCGCCGTTCTTCTCTTCCTTATACATCCTTATCTATTCAAAATTACTCCTCCAGCCTTGCTCGCGATAGCTCCCATAGCCTACACCTTCCACAAGAGCCTGAGGATGATTCTGAAGGGGGCGAGGATGAAGAGGCCGAAGGTCTCGATTTTGAACTGGGACGAGAGAACGGTAACCCTACTCGTGGAGAAGTGCAGGGAGTTTCAAGGCGTGGACGAAGGGTTCTTCTACGTTACGGGGGGTTCCGTAAGGAGGAGAAGGTTCGTTGTGTCCAACTACGAGTTCAGGAGGGTGCCCGAGTACAGGGTGAGGTGGCTGGACGAGGACAGACTTCTTATAACGATCGACTGCCCGAGACGTTTCGTGTCCGGATTCATGGAAGGCAGGAGGGGTTTCGTGGTTGCGAGATGCGTCAGGGTGAGGGTGGACGGGCGTAAGGTATACCTCTGCCCGCCCGTCGGCTCCGTGAGGTTGTTCGTCGATAGGAGCCTGAGGGTGGAAATCCCCGAAGGTCTGGCGACTCTGTCCGTAGGAGCGTGTCAGGATAAGCTCGTGATGGTTTTAAACGCAGCTTTGAGGGACTGCAAGGCGAAGGTTTCGATAGTTAGGAAGAACGCGCTAACGGGGGATGTAATGGAGGAGAAGGTTTTCGAAACGAAGAAGTCCGGAGCGTACAGGATAGTTTGGAAACCGGTTGTCGTATCTAAACCGATCGTGTTTACCGACTGCGATCTTCCCCACAGGGTTTTCGGTAAGGTCGCGTCGGATCTAACGAGCGAGGTTAACACTATGACGATCGTTCTGAGTTTGGAGAGAAAGGGAAAGGTCGCTTACAGGTGTTCGAGCTTAGTAGTGGAGAAGGGGAAGGGTAAGAGCTTTTGGAGGTTCGCCGTTCAGGATTGATATGCCCGGACCCGGATTTGAACCGGGGACAACGCGGTCTTCAGCCGCGCGCTCTCCCTGGCTGAGCTACCCGGGCTCGGGATATATTAGTTCGGAAGGGTATTTTTAATTTTTGGTCACACGATGCGGGTGACGAGCCACACTATCACGTCCCCAACGACGACCGAAACCAAAAATCCGATCGTCATGAAGACCAAGAAAGGCAGGGCGGGAGTCACCCACACCCTATCCACCCTACCCCTCCTCTTCGCCTCCCTCAACCTTTCGAGCATACCCTCGTCCGGCTCAACCCCCCTTAAACTCTCCACCAACCTCCCCCTCTCGTCCACGTACTGAAGGAGGTTGTGAAACCTCGGAACGGAATCCGCGTCCACCCTATAGCCTATGAACCTGTAAACGAACCTCCCTTCCCTTTCGCCTACGTTCCTTAAGAAGAATGCGAGGGCTATAAGAGGGGCTGCAACGACGGAGTTGGCCAAAACGGAGAACGCGAATATCCCGAGCCCCTCGTTGAGCAAAGGGAATTTCCAAATCCGCGGATACGTAGGAAACATGATCGACAGAGCCATCAAGGCCTTCGCGTCCGCTCCTCCAAAGCCGGCGACGTAGAACATGAAGTTGGCGAGGGCGAAGATCAGGAGGAATTGAATCACCGCGAAGATCAAGCTGAACGGGGTCAGGAGGTATTGAACCGCGTCGAGGATGAGCCCGAGCACCGCCATGGCTATCCAGAGCTCGTCGGGAACTTCCCTTTCCCTGATATCGTGAACGCTGGCCTTGAGGAGTATAACGAAGGATACGATAACCTTTACCGCATCTACGAGCGACATCTGAACAGCTCCACCAAATCCGAAACAATAGCGCTCGCGGTTTCCTTACTCCCCGCACCCTTTCCCACCACTACCACGTCTCCCGCGAGATCGGTCTTTATCTGAGCGGCGTTGAGCGTTCCGCCAATGGCGAGGGGGTGCTGGATTGGTACGAGCCTCGGAGACACTCTGAGCACACCCTCCACCTTGTCCACCTCGGCGATCAACCTTATCGTGTACCCCTTCTCCATCGCGACTTCGAAAGCTTCCGGAGTTATCTTCGTTATCCCCACCCTCTCCACGTCCTCAAACCTAACGTCCATACCCATCAAAGCGTTTGCTATTATGACGAGCTTAGCAGCCGCGTCTATTCCCTCCACATCGTAGCTCGGGTCGGCCTCCGCTATTCCGAGCTCCTTAGCTTCGGCCAAGATCTGATCGTACGATAGCCTCTCCTTCTCCATCCTCGAAAGTATGTAGTTGCACGTGCCGTTCAGGATCCCTCTTATGGCGTATATCTCATTTCCCGCGAGGTCGTTCCTGACGAGCTTGATGAGGGGCATCGCTCCGCCCACCGTAGCTTCGAACATCAGCCTCGCCCCATTCCTCTCCGCGAGCTTCGAAAGATCCCTGTAAGCAACAACTAACGGCCCCTTGTTGGAAGTCACTACGTCTATTCCCCTCTTCAGGCACTCCCTTATGTGAGTCAGCCCCGGCTCCCCGTCGTCTATGTTGGTCACTGTAACCTCCACGCACACGTCGAACTCCACGTTCTCTATAACGTCGAGCGTCGTAATCCCTTCCGGCAGACGTTTTCTCTTCCTCTTTATCTCTATAGCCTCTGCCAGATCGACGCCGTCGTCGTCCACCAACCCACCCTTCGAATCCGTCACCGCCACGACCTTGAAATCGCCGAAAATTCTCCTCAGCCTATCGCCCTTGCGCAACAGAACCTCGGCAACGCCCCTACCAACCGCTCCGAAACCGAATATGGCTATCCTTATCATTGAAGTTCCAAGGGCTCTATGACGGTTATATCCTTTTCTCTGCACACATCCTTCATTATCTCTATCGCCTTCTTAAGCTTCTCCTCGTTGGTCGCGGAAATCGTGACCATAGCGGTTGAAGGCTGATTTAGTTGGGGCATGCTTATGTGTATGTCCACTACCTCCGCGAAGCCCGTGGAGTCTATCCTGTTTATCGTGTCCCCTATGTCCGTGTGGATTATGTGTCCTATCAGGAGCAGAGATGTCGTCGCCGTTAATCTGACCTCGTTGAAGCTCCTGATAACGACGCCGTTTCTCTTTATAGCCTCTATAAGCTCGTTGGCCTTCTTTTCGTCTATCTGTATCGTTATCTCGACGGGAATCCTTTTCAAGGGGGTTATCTTGTCCCTCTGATGGTAAACGCTGACTATGTTCCCCCCAAGCTTGGATATGGGTTCCAAAGCCTTCAAAAGCTGTCCGGGCTGATCCTTAAGCTCGACCACTATCGTCATCAGCATATATCGGAACACCTTCCCTCTCGGTGAGCTTCCTGAACTCCTCCATGAGCCTCCTCGTAATCTCCCCCGGCCTTCCGTCTCCAACGACCCTTCCGTCTATCCAAGTTATGGGACAGATTTCAGCGGCCGTTCCTGTCACGAATATTTCATCGGCCGTGTAGAGATCGTATAAGCTAAGATTCGTCTCCTTGAAAGGTATGCCGAGTTCGCGTATGAGCTCTATCACCACCTCCCTCGTTATCCCCTTTAAGTTGTTTATCGTAGGCGGGGTGTAAACTACACCGTTCTTTATAACGAATATGTTGTCCCCGCTCCCCTCGCTCACGTAACCGTTGTGATCCAAGAATATCGCCTCGTCACCACCCTTCGCATTGGCCTCTATCTTGGCCAAGATGTTGTTCAGGTAGTTCAGGGACTTTATGTTCGGAGGTAGGGAGTCTATAGCGTTTCTCCTAACCGCAACCGTAACCGCCCTCAGTCCCTTCTCGTAAAGGTCACCGTACATAGCCCCCCAAGGCTGGGCTATGACTATAATAGAAGGTTTCCCGCACTTCCTCGGATCCAAACCGAGATCTCCGATCCCCCTCGTGACTATCGGCCTTATGTACGCATCCCTTAGCTTGTTCCTCCTAAGGGTTTCGAGGATTATTTCGATGAACTCCTCCTTGGTGACGGGAATCTTGAGGTCTATCGCCTTCGCGGAATCGTAGAGCCTATCCACGTGCTCCTTCAACTTGAAGACCTTTCCGTTGTACGCCCTTATCCCCTCAAAAACGCCATCTCCGTAAAGGAATCCGTGATCAAAAACGCTTATCTTTGCCTGACTCGCTGGAACGAACTCACCGTCGATATAGACGAGCAAATCCTCCTCAGACATCGTATTTCGAACGATTAATACATATAATAAGCTTTCGCAATCACACCCGCTTGAGCTTTGCTATGAAGAAACCAACGCAGTCGTGGATGTGGGGATAGGTTCTAACGACCCTATCCCAAAACGGAAACTCCTTACCCCTAAAGCTCCTCACGCCCCTCGTCCCGATCACCGGCTCAACCTCCTCGACCTTGAAGAACTGGGACGCAAAAAGGACATTCTCCTCGTTCTCATCGAACGTTATTGAGCACGTGGAGTAAACGGCCACACCCCCCTCCTTAAGATTCCTAAAGGCGTTCTTCAGCATGTTCCTCTGAACCCTTAAGGTCGCCCTATACTTCCTCTCGTCGAACCTCCACTTAACGCACGGGTAGTTTCTGAAGCTTCCCGTGGACGAGCACGGGGGATCGACCATAACCCTATCCACATCCCCCACGTAGAACTTCGTCCCGTCGGCGAGTCTGTACTCCACGTTCTCGACGCCAAGCGCCTTCATCTTCGCCCTCATCCTTCTGAGCCTATCCTCGGAATTGTCCACCGCAATTATCCTACCCTCGTTTTCCATCAACATCGCGACGTGGCTCGCTTTCAGGCCGGGAGCCGAGGCGAGGTCGAGTATCACCTCGTCCGGCTGTGGATCGAGGACGTGGGCGACGACGCAGGAGGCCAAATCTTGAATCACGAACCTACCCTCGGAATGCCAGTCGAGGGATGCGGGAGCCCTCTCGTACGATACGACCTTGAAAACTTCCGGCAATGGCGTCTCCTCGAGCTCGACCCCCTTGGACTCGAGGTACCTTCTAACAGACTCGATAGACGCTTTTAGCTCGTTGACTCGAACGTAAACGGTCTGTTTTTCATTGTTGGCCATCATGAGTTTTATTGCCTCCTCTCTCCCGAGCAGATCGATCGCATACCTTACGAACCATTCGGGATGGTAGTAGGTTAGCGCCAGCCTGATCGTATCGTCCTTCAGCTTGCGTATCTCTTTCTCCAAGTCCACGTGCTCCGCCCTTCTGAGAACCGCGTTCGCGAGCGAGGCGAACTTTTCCCCGAACCTACGCTTGACTATCCTGACGATCGAGTCCGTCGCCAGAGCGGGATGAACGCCCTTGAAGTGCATCTCGTAAACTCCTACTCTGAGCAAGTTCCTCAGCAGGGGATCGAGTTCCTCCAATCCCTTACCCCTAAGACACTTAGATATAACGAAGTCTATGACGTTCTTCCTCTTCTCAGTTTCGAACACGTAAGCGTGAACGCTCGCCCTTATCTTGTAATCCAAGTTCATTCCCTTAAGACCCTTCTTCAGAGCCTCCTTCTCGGATAGCAGGGTTTCGTCCACTATCTTCAAGACCTCCGCCGCTAACTCCTGAGTGTATATCATAGAACTACCATCTGAGCGTGCCAGCACTCCCCTATCTTCAAAACGTTTTCCCTATCCACTATCCCTATCCTTATGGCCAACTCAACCGCCCTCCTTCCGGTTATGTTCGCTATGGTCGCCATCCTAAGGGCTCTCTTAACCTCCTCTTCTCCGACGTCCCTCTCGCCGTAGAAGCTCTCCTTAACCTCTATCTTGAGATCTCCTTCCCTGAAGGTTTTTCCGACTATGTCCGAATCGCAAACCGCTACGAGCACCTCCCCCCTAACCCTGTATATCTTGAGCCTAAACATTCAATCCCCTCGCGGGATACTTCGCTCCACACGCCAAGCACCTTATCATCAAAACCCTCTCCTCTCTCACGAATTCGGTATCCGGCGCACCGCACTCCCTGCATATCACGTATCTCCTGACGTAATCGTCGATCTCCTTCTGAACCTCCTCCTCCGTAAACTTACCCTGCAAGACGAGCCTTCCCGACTCCAGAAATCCAGCCGTTCCGAGGGATTTTACCAAGTATTTCGAGAGATGCTCCTCGTTCCTGTTTATAGCCTTCGCAACCTGCCCGAAGTTCTTCACGACCGTCCTGCTACCCTCCCTCTGAACCCTGACGCGGGGTATCTCGAACCTCTCGTGCCTCACGACCTTCTTCTTGGGAAGTTCGGCCAAAGCCCTTTCGAGCAACTCCTCGTAGCTCCTCATAATCGGGGAGTTGGCGGGCGAATAGATAAGGGTAACGGATGGAAATCGATTTATATTTGGCGATCGGACTTTTAGCGATGAGATGGAAGGCGTTGGCCCTTTCGATCCTAATTATCATGCTCATATACCCGGTTTTGGCGTGGCAACACCCGCCCGGATACGGAGAGATCTGCTTCCCCTGCCACGACCTCCTAATACCCCCGAAGGAGAAGGTAAAGCTGCTCGGCAACTGCAGGTGCCACAGCGTGGACATATGGAACGGAAGGCACATAGACATGGCGAAGCTCGACAAGCTACACGGTAACGACATATGCATAAAGTGCCACATAGGCCCGAACTACAACGAGAGCAACATCGGTATAGCGGAGATCCACATACCTCACCGCGGCCTCAAGTGTTCGGTCTGCCACGGGAAGGGGATGATCTACAACCCCGGAACGACGGACTGCCATTACTGCCACAAGGGCGGAATACACGAGATCCACGGGGACATACTCATGAAGATCTGCGTTTTCTGCCACGGAAAAGTGATATACAAGTTCATGCCCTCGGCAACGAAGGCGATAGGACTAAAGACCGTCACGACCGTCAAGACTAAGAAGAAGGCTTTATCGCTGTTCGACATACTTAAGAACCTATTCAGCTTCATAGAGGGATTGATATGAGGAAGGCGACGTTGCTTCTGGTGCTGACGGCACTAATCCTAAGCTCGGGATGCGCGCAGGAGAAGAAGCTTCCCGCCATAAAGGTAGTGTTCATGCACTACGGCGTGAACGATACGCACATACTGAAGATAAAGAAGGCCTACGCGACGCTCATAACGAAGGACGAAGCACCAACCCTACACAGATGGTACGACACTCCGTTTCCGAGCATAACCTTCTACGCATACGTCTTCAGACATCACCATCTGGTCTTCGTAACCCCCTCCACGTGCCTCCCCATAACGGAGGAGGGGGACAACCTAACGACCTACGTCGGATTTCTCGACCCGAAGCACGTTCCTCAGAAGGGAGATGGCGTTCTCGTAGTGGGTTACGTTTACAGCAAGCCGACGAAGAAGGGGTGGGTAAAGACGCTCGCAAGCTCCGAGTACATGTTCGTCTGGAATCTGACTTGGAAGCCGTAACCGTTTTATTGCCGTAGCGTAAAGCGGGTTCGATGGAGCCGGATGTAATCATTGGATTGGAGGTTCACGTTCAGCTGAACAAGCTGAAGACTAAGATGTTCTGCTCCTGCCCCTTGGATTACCACGAAGACGAGCCGAACACTCACGTTTGTCCCGTCTGTTTGGGTCTGCCCGGGGCGATGCCCGTTCTTAACAAGGAGGCTGTTAAGGCGGCCATAAAGGTCGCATTGGCCTTGCATGCCGAAGTCCAACCGTTCACTGTTTTCGACAGAAAGAACTACTTCTATCCGGATCTGCCGAAGGGTTTCCAGATAAGCCAATACGACCGCCCATTGGCGCTGGGGGGATACGTGACTATCGAAACGGAGGAGGGTGAGAAGAAGATAACGCTGAAGAGGATACACATGGAGGAGGATCCGGGAAAGCTCACGTACAAGGGATCGATAACAACCGCGAAGTATTGTCTAATCGACTACAACCGTTCCGGAGTTCCTCTGCTTGAGATCGTCACCGAGCCGGTTATGCACTCCCCAAAGGAGGCGAGGTTGTTCCTGAACAAGCTCAGGATAATCTTGGAGTATTTGGACGTTTTCGACGGTTCTTTGGAGGGCGCGATGAGGGTCGATGCCAACGTTTCGATAAGAGGTGGTGGAAGGGTGGAGATAAAGAACATATCCTCGTTCAAGGGTGTCGAAAGGGCTCTGAACTACGAAATTGCGAGGCAGAAGAATCTGCTGAGGATGGGAAGGAAGATCGAAAGAGAAACGAGGCACTTCGACGAGGTGAACAACATAACGGTATCGCTTAGAACCAAGGAGGAGGAACAAGACTACAGATACTTCCCGGAGCCCGATTTGGTACCGGTTTATACGGCTGAGCTCGTCGAGGAGGTTAAGGGAACGCTGCCGGAGATGCCCGAGGAGAAGAGGGAGAGGCTAAAGGCTCAATACGGGATAGGGGACAACTTCGCCAAGGTGCTCGTTTTAGATAAGGTCATGGCGGACTACTTCGAGGACGTAGCCAAGATGATCGACCCGAAGTTAGCGGCGAGCTGGGTGGTAGATGTGCTCAGAGGGGAACTGAACTACAGAAGCAAGGACTTCAAATTCGCATACGAGATGCTCAAACCCGAGGAATTCGCCAAATTGCTCAAATACTTCAAGGAGGAAAAGATAACGGAGAAGGGCGTCGTTGAGGTTATAAGAACTAAGCTCGATCACGGAGGGGACGTGGACGAGATAATCAGGAAGAAGGGGTTGTTTGCGATTCCAAAGGAGGAGATCGAAAGACTGTGCAGGGAGGCGATAGAGAAGAATCCGAAGGCTGTAGCGGATTACAAGAACGGAAAGAAGAAGGCCTTGGACTTCCTCGTTGGATACGTTATGAAGGCCACGAGGGGAAGGGCGAATCCGGCGGAAACCGCTCAGATAATAAAGGCGATGCTGGAATCTTAGAGAGCAAAGAATGAACCCCCGTCTGGGACCACACCGTCATCGCTCGCTGGTGCTTCATCGCTTGGGAGTGGGTGAGCGAAATTCGCACTGTCGCCCGTCTGGAGCCCACGGGACTTCATGCTTCTCAGCCCCGCCGGGTTCTGACGGGCATGGAAGTGTGCGCTGAATGGAAAGATATCGTTTTCGCATCAACATTTTTATACGTCGCCAAAAAAGTATGGATCGATGGAAGCTGAGATCTGGGTTGAAAAATACAGACCCAAGACTCTCGACGAAATCGTAGGGCAAGATGAGGTCATCAAGAGGCTGAAGAGCTACGTTAAAAAGAAGAACATCCCCCACCTGCTCTTCGCAGGCCCACCGGGAACGGGGAAAACGGCTACCGCCATAGCGTTGGCGAGGGACTTATTCGGCGAGAATTGGCGAGATAACTTCATAGAGATGAACGCTTCTGTAACACCAGACACCCCTATACTCGTAAGGATAAACGGCGTGATAAAGAGAACGACGTTCGAAGAGATCGACGAACTGTTCTTCGATGGCAACGAAGAATACGTGGTTCCGAGAGGCTTAGAAACATTAAGCTTCTACGGTGACGTCGGATTCCATCCGGTTTCGTTCATAGCCAGACATAAGGCGGATAGGATTCTGAGGATCAAGTACGAAGGTGGCGAGGTCAAGACGACGCCCGACCACTCTGTAATGGTGATGGACGAGGAGGGGAGGATAGTCTCAAAGAGGGCAGACGAACTCAGAAAGGGTGACTTACTGCTGTCCTTTAAGAAGCGCTTGGAGGGTTCAGAGCTATCGGTAGATCTGCGCGAGTATCTCCAAACCTACAACAATCCAAAGCTGAGAACCGTTATAACGGAATTCCCTATCAACGAGCAGACAGCATGGATAATGGGATTGTTCTTAGCGGAAGGTTGTCTGAGCTTTAGAGGTGAAACCTCCGGACAGGTAATATTCACGGTATCCGCGAGGGAGCAAGAGTTCATAGATCGCATAAGAAGTTTCGGTAATACCTTCGGAATTTCAACATATACACAGCCGGCATACTCCGGTTTCGATAGAGGCAAGGCATCAGCAGTACACGCCAAGCTTCTGAACACACAGCTTGCCAGATTTTTCAGGGACGTATTTGGTGGATACACCGCGAGATCGAAGAGAGTCCCGGACGTTATATTCAACACCACCCTCAGGAACAGGTTATCGTTCCTAATGGGATACATGGGCGACGGCTACGGAACTTGGGGGAGATACGTGAGATATTTCTCGGTATCCAAGGATATACTTATAGACATCGCCTGGCTCGGTAGGATTTCTGGTCTGGAGACGTCGGTATTCGATAAGGAAGTTAGAATCGTCTGGGACGCCTTCCCATACGTGAGATCGGAATTGCTACCCGTTAAGCCGTTCGAGAGATTCTTCAAGCGTATAGACGGAAAGATCGAGATGAACTGGAGGTATTCGCTTAGACATCAGCTTTACGACGGAAGGAGGAGGGTCAAAAAGTCCACACTGCTAAAGATATTAAACGCGGTTAGAATCGAAGAGCTGGACGAAGACGAAATGAGAACGTATCTGAGGCTCAAGTCTTTGGCGGAATCTGATCTGTACGCCGTAGAGATTAAGGAGATCGAAAAGGTCAGCTACGACGGCTGGGTGTACGACTTCAGCGTTCCTAACGCAGAAGCTTTCTTCGGAGGAACGACACCAGTTCTTCTGCACAATTCAGATGAAAGAGGCATAGATGTCGTTAGACACAAAATAAAGGAATTTGCGAGAACCGCTCCCATTGGAGGAGCTCCGTTCAAGATCATATTCTTGGACGAGGCGGACGCACTAACCGCAGACGCTCAGGCGGCGTTGAGGAGAACGATGGAGATGTATTCGAAGACTTGCCGTTTTATCCTTAGTTGCAACTACGTCAGCAGAATAATCGAGCCTATACAGTCGAGGTGTGCTGTGTTCAAGTTCAAACCCGTTCCGCCAGAAGCTATGAAGAAGAGATTGCTCGAGATAGCGGAGAAGGAGGGGATAAAGATCACGGAAGACGGACTCGAAGCTCTCATATACATAGCGAACGGAGACTTCAGAAAGGCTATAAACGCCTTGCAGGGTGCAGCAGCTTTCGGGGAGGTGATAGACGCCGAGGCGATATACCAGATCACCGCCACCGCAAGGCCGGAGGAGGTCAAGAAGTTGCTCGAGACCGCTTTGGATGGCAAGTTCATGGAAGCTCGACAGATGCTCGACAGGATGATGGTGGAGTACGGGATGAGCGGGGAGGACGTGGTATCACAGCTTTTCAGAGAGATAATATCCTCGAAGATCGACGAAAAGACGAAGGTCGTGCTTATAGACAAGCTCGGAGAGATAGACTTCAGGCTCACAGAAGGCGCTCACGACAGAATTCAGTTGGACGCCTATCTGGCGTTCTTGGCGACTTTGGGCAAGAAGAAGAGAGAGACGTAGAGATGTTCGCTGAAAAGAAGAAAACGAGAATAGCGGGACTGCACGTGAACGATTCGAAGCCCGTGGTTGGAGAGGAGGTTATCGTATCGGGATACGTTCAATTTTACGACGACAAGGCGAAGAGGTGGGAGCCGTTAAGGACGTGGGTTAGGCTATACGTGGACGGCGTGGAGGTCGATAGAACAGCATCAAAGCCAAACGGTAGCTTCGAGTTCCGCTATTCTTCGAGGATAACGGGAAAAAGAAAGGTGGAGGTCAGGTTCGCGGGGGACGAAAGGTTCAAGCCGTGCAGGAAGGAGATATTCATCGAAATCGTAACGAAGGAGCAGAAGGTCAAAGCCGAAAGGTTGGCCAAAATAGTTCTCGTCCTATTTTTCCTCCTCATAGCCCTCGTCTTCGTCCTTTCGATTGCGTTTTCGAAGTGGTAACATGAAGGGGCTACCTCCGGCGTTGAAGAGAAAGAAGAGATACATAGCATTCGAGCTCGTGTGCGAGCGCGATTTGGACGAGAAGGAGTTCCTTTCCGCCCTGTGGAATACCATGCTATCTCTCTTTGGGGAAATCGGATCTTCTCATTGCGGGATTTGGTTGGAGTACTTCGACGGTAGGAGGGGGATTTTGAGGTGCCATAGAGAGGCTCTGAATAAGGTTAAAGTAGCACTAACGCTAATAAGCAGTGTCGGAGATGTCGAAGTAATTCCCAAGATATTGGGGGTTAGCGGAACTATTAAAAAGTGTAGAAGGAAGTATCTGGAGGTGTTAAGAGATGCATCTGCCTCAGATGGGTTATGACCGGGCGATCACGGTGTTCAGCCCCGACGGAAGGCTCTTCCAAGTCGAATACGCGAGGGAGGCGGTAAAAAGAGGGGCTACGGCGATAGGAGTGAAGACCAAGGAGGGGGTAGTGCTCGTAGCGGACAGGAGGGTCGCGAGCAGACTGCTCGAACCCGACACGATCGAGAAGATATACAAGATAGACGACCACATATGCGCGGCGACCTCCGGACTCGTAGCGGACGCGAGGGTTTTGGTGGAAAGGGCGAGGCTTGAGGCTCAGATAAACCGCCTGACCTACGACGAACCGATAAGCGTCAAGGAATTGGCCAAGAGGATATGCGACTTCAAACAGCAGTTCACTCAGTTCGGGGGAGTCAGACCCTTTGGAGTTTCCCTGCTGATAGCTGGAGTGGACGAAAAGCCCCGCCTATACGAAACCGATCCGAGCGGTGCGCTGTTGGAGTACAAGGCAACGGCGATTGGGGCTGGGAGCAACGTGGTAAGGGAGTACTTCGAGAGGGAGTACGACGAGAACATGGGCTTGGACGATGCGATAGTGAAGGCCATGATAGCGATGGGCAAGGCGATAGAGAGCGAACTGACGCCGGAAGGTGTGGAGGTCGGGCTGATTAAGGTTGAGGACAGGCTGTTCAGATCCCTCGGTGTCGATGAAATACGACCCTACGTTGAAAAGGCCAACGAGGTCATTAGGGAGGAGTTGAAGAAGCAGTCCTGAGGAGGGAATAGCGATGGTCTCCTTAGAGAAGGCAGTGATCGCAAGGTTGAGAAGGGCCGGAGAGGTTTTCGAGGTTCTCGTAGATCCGTATCTGGCGAGGGATCTCAAGGAGGGGAAGGAGGTTGATTTCGAGCAACTGCTCGCGGTAGAGGAGGTATTCAAGGACGCCAAGAAGGGAGAGAGGGTTTCGAAGGAGGAGCTACAGAAGGTCTTCGGAACTACGGACATAAGGAAGATCGTCAGGATGATTATAGAAGAGGGGGAGGTTCAGATAACCGCGGAGCAGAGAAAGGAGATGCTCGAGCAGAGGAGGAGGCAGATCGTGGAGTTCATAAGGAGGAACGCCGTGGATCCGAGAACCGGAGCCCCCCACCCTCCGGCGAGGATAGAGAGGGCTTTGGAGGAGGCCAAGGTTCATATCGACATATTCAAGTCCGTCGAGGCTCAGATAAAGGACATAGTGAAGGCCTTAAAGCCCATTCTCCCGCTCAGGTTTGAGGAGATAGAGATAGCCATAAAGATCCCTCCCGAATACACGGGCAAGGCGATTTCGGCACTCTACTCCTTCGGAACGATAACGAAGGAGGAATGGCAGAGGGACGGAAGTTGGATATGCGTCATGAGGATTCCCGCTGGGATGCACGGGGATCTTATGGATCTTTTGGGTAGGGTCGCGAAGGGAGAGGCTCTAACCAAAATCCTAAGGAGGATACAGCTATGAGGAAGATAGTCTTGCCGGGCGATCTCGTTTCGACCAACCCCAGAATCGCCGGACCGGGAACTTACGTTGAGGGCGGGAAGGTTTACGCGAGGGTGCTCGGGCTCTTGGACAAGACCGACACGGGAGTAAGGATAATTCCGCTGAAGGGCAGATACATTCCCTCCGTGGGTGACACGGTCATAGGGATAGTCAAGGAGGTCACGGCGAACGGCTGGATAGTGGACATAAACTCCCCCTACATAGCCTTCCTGCCCGTGCTCGAAAATCCGGCGATGAGACCTAACAGAAAGCCGAACGACGTGCTCGACATTGGAGACGCGATAATAGCCAAGGTCATGAACATAGACCCGAAGATGAAAGTAACGCTTACTATGAAGGACAAGCTCTGCAGACCGATCAGGGTGGGGAGGATAGTGGCGATAAATCCCACGAGGGTTCCGAGGGTGATAGGGAAGAAGGGGAGCATGATAAAGCTTCTCAAAACCGAGCTCGACGTTCAGATAATAGTCGGCCAGAACGGACTGATATGGCTCAACGGAGACAGGAGGAAGGTGTCCATAGCGGAGGAGGCGATATACATAATAGAACAGGAGGCGCACACGGAGGGGCTAACGGACAGAATAACTGAGTTCGTTAAGAGGAGAAAGGTCGAGTTGGGTTTGGCCAAGCCCGAAGAGGTTTCGAAGGAGGAAGAGGTGAAGGGTGATGGGTAACGAGGAGATAAAGCTCATAGTCGACGGCAAGAGGTTAGACGGAAGAGACTTCGAAGAACTCAGGCCGATAAAGATAGAGGCGGGCGTGCTGAAGAGGGCGGACGGTTCGTGCTACTTGGAGATGGGCAAGAACAAGGTCGTGGCGGCGGTTTATGGGCCGAGGGAGGTTCATCCCAAGCATTTGGAGGAGCCCGACAGGGCGATAGTGAGGTACAGATACAGCATGGCTCCCTTCAGCGTGGAGGATAGGAAGAGGCCGGGGCCGGACAGGAGGAGCATAGAAATCTCTAAGGTTAGCAGGGAGGCGCTTGAACCCGTTATAATGAAGGAGCTCTTTCCCCGTTCTGCCATAGACATATTCGTCGAAGTTCTGCAGGCCGATGCCGGTTCGAGAACCGCTTGCCTGAACGCTGCGAGCGTGGCGCTCGTCGACGCTGGAATCCCGATGAAGGGGATCGTTACTTCCGTGGCGGTGGCGAAGGTGGACGGGGTTTTAGTTTTGGATCCAATGAAGGAGGAGGACAACTACGGAGAGGCGGACATACCGTTCGCGTTCCTCATAAGGAACGGGAAGATAGAGTCGATAACGCTGTTGCAGATGGACGGCAGGGTTACGGCTGAGGAGCTAAGGCGGGCTTTGGAGATGGCCAAGAAGGGAGCCATGCAGATATACCAGCTTCAGAGGGATGCGATAATGAGGAAGTACATAAAGGAGGAAGAGGTGGTTGAGTAATGCCCGACGACATTCTCGTTGAGATAAAGAAGGATTACGTTTTATCGAAGCTCAGAGACGGCGAAAGGATAGACGGAAGGAAGCTTGACGAGGTAAGGCCTATAGAGATACAGACGGGTTTGATAGCGAAGGCGGAAGGATCCGCTTTGGTCAAGCTCGGAAATACGATGGTCGTCGCGGGAGTCAAAATGCAACCCGGAGAGCCCTTCCCCGACGCCCCCGATCAGGGGATAATAATCACCAACGCGGAACTCGTCCCCCTCGCATCCCCAACGTTCGAACCCGGACCTCCGGACGAAAACGCGATAGAACTCGCGAGGGTCGTGGATAGGGGTATTAGGCATAGCGAAGCTGTGGACTTGAGCAAGCTCTGCATAGAGGAGGGAGAAAAGGTATGGGTAATCTTCATAGACATATGGGCGCTCGACGACGACGGAAACCTCATGGACGCATCCGCTCTGGCGGCTATAGCGGCGTTGCTAAACACCACGGTTCCCGCCGAACGTTTTGAAGTGGGAGACGACTTTCCCCTCCCGGTGAGGGATCTGCCGGTTGCGATAACATCGCTCGTCTTCGAGGACAAGATCCTCGTGGATCCCTGCTTGGACGAGTTGAGCATAGGAAAGAACACAATAACCATAACGACCGATCAGAACGACAACGTGGTTTCGATCCAGAAGAGCGGGCCTTTCCTTCTCAGCGAGAGCGTGTTCGACAGGTTGATAGACGTAAGCATAGAGAAGGCCAGAGAGGTAAGGGAATTACTGAGGGACGTTTAAAATCTTTTTGAACTTGTCGAGCAACTCCCTCTTCTTTTCGCATTCCACGAGCGCGTGTTCGAGCACCTCCTCTATTCTCGAAACCGCCACGATCTCTATCTTGCCCTTGTGTTCCGCATCGAGCAAGACGTCGTCCAAGTTGTCCTTGGGTATTATCACCTTCCTAAGCCCCGCCTGAATCGCCGCCTCGATCTTCTGCGTTACGCCGCCAACGGGAAGAACGTCTCCCCTAACGCTCAAACTTCCCGTCATAGCAACGCTCTGATCAACGGGAATACCCTCCAAAGCGGATATTACCGCAGTAGCTACGCTTATGCTCGCGGAATCCCCCTCGACGCCCTCGTAGGTGCCGACGAACTGGATGTGGATGTCGTAGTTGGATATGTCCCTGCCCGTGAACTTCTTTACGATCGCGGAGACGTTCATCACCGCCTCCCTCGCTATCTCCTGCAACCTTCCGGTGGCTATCACCCTGCCCTCCTCCTTGCTTAGGGCGGGGGTTATCTCCGCTATGATTGGAAGGACTATTCCCGCGGAATGCCCGATTACAGCCAATCCGTTCACCCTACCTATCTCGGCACCTTCCGTCTTGAACAGCTTGTAGTCCTTCCTCCTCTCTATGTAATCGTCGGCGTACTGCTCCTCTATCGTCTTGGCTATCTTCTTGGCCTTCAGGACGTGCTCGAGCCTGACAACATCCGCCCCCTCGCTTTTGGCAATATCTCCAGCGGTTCTGACGAGACCTCCCAACTCCCTCAGCCTCAGGGTTAGGTGTCCCCTCCTCCCCGCCCTCCTCCTCGCCTCCCTGATTATCTCCGCCACTGCATAGCGATCGAAGTGCGGGATTCTACCATCCTTTATAACCTCCTGAGCTACGAAGCGGACGAGCTTCCTTCTGTTCTCTGGAGTGTCGGGCATCGTGTCGTTCATGTATATCTCGTAACCGTACCCTTCGATCCTACTTCTGAGGGCAGGATGCATCCCCATCAGGGCGTCCATGTTTCCGGCGGCGACGAGTATGAAGTCGCACGGCACCGGCTCCGTCCTTACCATAGCACCGCTCGAACGCTCGGACTGGCCGGTTATGGGGAACTTCTTCTCCTGCATAGCGGTAAGGAGCTTTTGCTGGGATTCTATGGTCAGCGTGTTGATCTCGTCGATGTACAGAACTCCCTTGTGCGCCCTGTGAATAGCTCCCGCCTCAACCCTTTCGTGTGCGGGTGTTTCGAGCCCCCCGCTCTGGAACGGATCGTGCCTTACATCGCCAAACAGCGCTCCCGCATGCGCTCCGGTGGCGTCTTCAAACGGGGCGGTTTCCCTGTCGGCGTTGTCCACCAACAGCTTAGGAACGTTCCTCTCCTCCTTCGGCATCATGTACCTCGCGAGCATGAAGAGCAGTATTGCTGCGATTATACCCCAGATGAAGTCCTTGGGGCTCAAAATGAGCGTGTATCCTATGATCATGAAGACGAGCATCATCAAGAAGAAGTTCCTCGCCTGAGCCTTCTTCATCGCCTCCTGCTTGTATGCCTCGACGATCTCCCTTCCCTTCCCCGCGGGAACCACCTTTATCTTCGGCTGGTTGGGATCCTTGGGGTTAGGAAACACGAGTATGTCCTCGAGATCCTCCTTGGGCAGAAGCTCGGCCATGGCCTTGGCCAGCATGGACTTTCCCGTTCCGGGGGCGCCTATGAGCATCACGTGTCTCCTTTGAATTGCCGCCTTCTTTATGGCCTCGACGGCGTGATCCTGCCCGATAACCTGATCGATCAACCTCCGGGGAACTTCGATCTCGGCGGTCGTTTCGAACTTCAGACCGCCGACGAGCTCGTCTACCTCCTCGTTGGACATACTCATAGAAGGAGAGAGAGGTTTCCTTATATACGTTATGCAAGTGAAATCAAACCTTCCTACCTATGACGATAAAACCGGTATGCCAGACCCTCGTAAAGGGACGGGTGCCGACCCTCTTATGCTCAAGATCCACCCTTATTAGCTCGAAGCTCTCAACCTCCCTAAACCCCTCCTTCAGCATGACCTCGTAAACCCTTCTCGTCGGTTCGATGTAGGGGTTGTAAACGACGAGGTATCCGCTCACCTTAAGGAGCTCTTTGGCCTTGGGAACGAACTCGGCGTCGTCCTTCATGTCCAAAACTATTAAGTCGAACTCCTTCTTGAACCCCTCCGCCACGAATCTGACATCCCCCACGATCTGATGCACGTTCTTGAGCTTCGCGAGTTTGAAGTTCTCTCTGGCGATTTTTGCGAACTCGGGTCTCTTCTCTACCGTAATCACCTCGCCGTACTTGTTGAAGTAAGCCAAATAAGCTGCAAGCATTCCTGTTCCGGTTCCGGCATCGAGTATGAGGGAGTCGGGGCTTAGGCCCGTGTACGCTATTATCGCGCCAATGTCCTTGGGCATTATCGGTGTGGCGCTCCTCCTGAAGTGCTTGAAGAAGTCGTAGGGTCTGAAGGGAAGGATCTTGTACTTAACGCCCAAATGGGTCTCTATCTCGTCACCGAACTTCTTTCCCTTGAGCTCCTCCAAGTTTATTATTCCGTGATGGGTGTGAAGCTGACCTTCGAATCTCTCGATCAGGAAGCTGTTCTTTCCCCTAAGGAGTATCACGGGTGGCTCGATCATGATCCCTGCAACCTGAGGAGAGCCTCCGCCAAATCTCCTCCCGCCTCCTCCAAAGCCCTTCTCGCGGTCTCCTCGTCAACGTTCGCCTGCTCCATTATTAGCTTCACGTCCTCCTCGTTTATCTCCGGCTTTCTCTTCACGATCTCGTAACTTCCCGTAATCTGGAACATCTCCACGCCCCTCCCAGAATACTTAACGACGTTGGGATTCTTGAACACGAGCTCCTCGCTCGAAGTCCTTATTATAACCTCTTCAGCGTCGAGTTCCTCTATGTCGATTCCCATCTGCTTCATCATCTTCTTCATTTGCTTGATGTTCATCGGAAGCATGTTTCTACGATCTCAGGGGATGTAAAAAAGGTTTGCCTAATCCAAGTCGAGCAACCTGAGGTAGTCCTCGTCCTCGAACTCCCTGTACTCAACCCCCCTCTCCATCAACCATCTCAAAAGCTTGGCGTTGGGATGGACGATAACCACCTCGTCCTTCTCCATGTCAGAATAAACGTATTCGCTGTTGTCCACGACGAACTCGATATCGTCGACTTTGGCCTCGTACTCCTCGTAAGATATGGCTATGATCGTCTTCCTACCCATACCGAGCTCCTCTTCGAGTTCGATCTTCGCCGGGATCCTGTCCACCTCGCTCCATTCGTAAGCGTTCTTAGGTCTTATCACGACCTCTTCCCTACCATCCGTCAGTACGCCGTATTTAGCGCCCAGCAGTTCGCATAGACCGCAGAGTTCTGCCTTCGCACTTTCATCTATCCGACAAACCTTCACGATCATCCCGTATCTACCTTCACCGTACTCGAGGATCGCAAAATCGACGCTTATAGGTTCCTTAAGAAGGGGGTGCTTCACAACGTAATTCCTTTTAACGTCGTTCTCAGAATAGCCCAAATTCCTGAGCTTGGAAATCAAGTTCATAATAAAAAGAAAGGGGAAAAATTGAGGAGGTCACTGCCTCCTCCTCAGCAGGTAGGCGACCGCCAGCAGTCCGGCGATGGCGAAGATGGCCTCGAAGCCGGGCGTCTTCTTCGTTGGCGTGGGCGTTGGCTTAGCCGGCGTAGGCGTCTTCACGGGCGTTGGAGTGGCGGTCGGTGTTGGCGTAGGCGTAGGCGTTGGAGTGGGCGTAGGAGTGGGCGTAGGCGTCGGGGTGGGCGTTGGGGTCGGGGTGGGTGTGGGCGTCGGGGTGGGCGTGACGTTCGTGGAGATCGTTATCGTCTTGACCACCAGAACATCGTCGTCCGCCTTGAAGTGCTTGGCGTACGAATCCGTCGGCGGTATGTCGTAGTAGTCGAGCACACCGTTCGGAGCGTTCTCTTCTGTGCCCATCGTGTCCCTGACGTAGAGCTTGTACGTGCCCGGATCGATGTCACCGGTCGGTATCGTAACCGTGGCGGTTCCGTTCTTGCTAAGCGTTACCGTGTACAGCCTCTGCTTGGTTCCGAGGTCGAGCACCACGTACACGTTGTCGTAAGCGAGTTCGCCCTCCCTGTTCTCCTTTATCTTGACCACTATGTTATCACCCTTCTTGACTATCGATGGCACGTCGACGGTCAACTTGACGGGCTGTATTATGAGCGGTATCGTTACCTCAGCGGCCTCCTCCCAGTTGTTGTTACCGTTGTTCTTCCAGAGCTTGATGGAGAACTCGTACTGTCCGGTGGGCAACAGCTGCTCGTTCGGGTGGTTGGCTGTATCCCACGTGGACATTAGCCTCGAAGTGTCCGGGTCGTAGTACGGATACAGGGTTACGAACATCCAGTAGTTTCCGTCCTTGGTCTCGTTCCACTTCGTGAACTTGTTGAATCCGTTGAAGTTCTCAGGCGAACCGTAGTCGATATCGACGCCGTGGCCCTTGAGCTTGTAGGCTGCGAGCACCACGGTGTCGGGTTCGGCGTTGACCTCTATGAACACGTACTTCTGACCGCCCTGCGTGAGCACGATCTTGTCCGGAACGTGTACGAATCCTACCTCTTCGATGGTTACCGGTATCTGGACGTACGGATCTCTCGATAGGTCGTAGGACT
>CAZQJR010000177.1:0-7392 GCA_964592825.1 uncultured archaeon
TCAAGATGCCGAAGTTAGGATTCTGATGATGGTTCTAATAGTCGGACTCCTGCCGTTCGATTCGGGGAAGACGAGCTTGGCGGTATCCCTGATATCCGAAGCTTTGGAGAGGGGAATGGACGTAGGCGTAGTTAAGCCCGTAACCGCCTTCAGCGGTTGGTATCAGTATTCGAGCGTTTTGAGGAGCGTTGAAATGGGAAAGCTCGTAGGTGAAGACGTTTACAGGTTGCACGTTCACGCCCGTAGCGGGGATCCAATAGAGCTCGAAAGCCCCGTCGTTTTCATGCACATGCCCCCCGACCCGGAGAGGGTTGAGTGGAAGAGCTCGTATTACACCGCCATGAGTTTGAACGAGCAGATAGTCGCGCTAAGAATCGGGAGTAATCACCACTACGTTCCAGCGAACCTTAACAGGCTTACGGGGGCGATGAGGAGAGTTGCGAGGAGGTTGATAGAAACGCTGAAACCGACCCCGCTGGACGACGTTGGAGATGTCCTGCTGAAGCTCGGGGAGTTCGCGAACGACAGCGTGGAGGAGATAGCCAAAAGGCACGAGATGACCGTGGTGGAATCCTACAACAACGCCTCCGCTCCGACTTGGAGCTCCTTGAACGCCGATGCCGTCGTTCTCGTCGCCCCCTCGAAGGTCGCGATATACGAGGGAGAGAGGTACAGGAAGGCGGTGGAGCTTTTGCTGAAACCTCCTTGGCTCGTTTCGAGCGAGGAGGTCGTTTCCCTCCTCAGCCCCCTTCGGACGATGGAGATAGAGCCGACGACGAGAAGGGAGGGGGCTTGGGCGAGGGGTTTGCTCGAACTGCTACAGGTTATTTAGGATCTCCTCTAACGCCTTGTAGTAAATTTCGCCTCCCTTCACGAACTCTATCGCATCGTAGGGGCACGAGTCCGCGCAGAAAACGTATTCGCAGTCCCTGCAGAACCTCGCATCCACCACGAGCCTCTTTCCGTTCTTGACTATCGACTGGCATTCTATGGCGTTGTAGGGGCATACGATCACGCAGTTTCCGCATCCTATGCATAACTCCTCCTTCACGACGAGGGCGAAATCCGTCAGGCTGAACCTCGCGTGGGGCTGGTAGAACTCGTCCACGCTTACGGTGGTTATCTCGGAGAAGTGCTTCAGGGCGGAGAGCATTCTAGAGAGGTAGGACGGATTGAATCCCATGAAAAGAACCAAATCGTAGCTCCCCTTCCCGTCGAATCCCTTCCACGACGGGTCGAGGAGGTATTGGGTGACGTAGTGGAGGGTTCTCGAACAGAACAACGGTCTTACCCCCCTCTCTATCAACGGCTTGCTCGAAGCTCCCGTCGCTATTATCGGTATCCCCTTCTCGTAGAACCTCACCGCGTATTCAACGAGCCTACCGTCCTCGAGCAACCTTCCGCCCGTTATCAGAACAGGCCTCTTCGCGGATCTTATCATCTCAGCAACGACCTTTGGCTCGACGACGACACCTTCTCTGCACTGCTTGTCGGAAGTCTCGTGCTTTGGAATATAATAGACGTCTATCATTCGAAGACCCTCGACGAAAATCAAAATAAAAACCTTTCGGAGCTTTCGTGTGTGGGCGGAATTCAGGCGTAGGAAGTTCGAGGGTTACAGGATCGCGAAGGAGAGGGGGGAAGTAGATGAAGACATAGTCCCCCTGCTCGACCTAATAAACTCCTTCGAATGCTACGTAACCCTATCGAGTTGTTCCGGAAGGATAGCGGTTATGGACATGCCAAAGTTCGGCGACAAGGTCGAGTCGGTGTTCTTGGGCAAGTGGCATCGTAGCGTGAGCTTTGAGGAGGTTCTTGAGGCTGTGAAGTTGGGAAGGCGAACGACTTGGCTCATAATGTTCCCTCCTATCATTCACGTAGCTTGCGAGAGCGTCGAACACGCGGAGAGGCTGATGAAGCTCGCCAACGATTCGGGATTCAGGAGGAGCGGTTTGATATCGCTCAAGCACAACGTGGTTGAGATATGCTCCTTGGAAAGGCTCGAGGCGCCGGTGGCAATAGAGGGGAGGATCGTAGTAGGGATGGAGGGGTTGAGGGTCATGGTGGATTTCGCGAACGAAAAGCTCGAGAGGAGCAAGGCAAAACTCAAACGCCTCCACGCCTCTCTTCGAGAGCTTCGAGGATCTCCAGAACTCTGACTATATCGCTCCTCGAAACTATTCCCACGAGCCTACCGTCCTCGACGACCGGAAGTCTTCCTATTCCCCTCTCGCTCATGATTCTCAGGGCTTCGAAGGCGTCCGTTTCGGGATTAACGGTAACGACTTCCCTGCTCATCACCCTTTCAACCCTCTCCCCCTCGTCCGCGTTTATGACGTCCTTGAGCGTGACTATGCCGACGAGAACTCCGTCTTTAACAACCGGGTAACCGAGGTGCTTGTGCTTCAGCATCATGGCTATTACATCCCTAACCTTGGTTTCGGGGGTTACGTGTAAGGGGTTTGGTGTCATTATGTCCCTAACCTTGAACCTCTTGAGCAGCCCCTCCATGGTGACGAGCTTCTCCTCCTCGCTGGCTCCGATGTATATGAAAAGGGCAATTAGGATCAGCCACCAGCTTACGAATATTCCGAATATAGCCATTAATATGGCCAAGAACTTCCCAACTTCGGCGGAAACCCTCGTCGCTTTGACGAAACCCATCTTCCTCGCGAGCAAACTTCTCAGAATCCTCCCACCGTCCATGGGAAACGCGGGGATGAGATTGAACAGGGCGAGGACGAGGTTCAGGTACGCGAGGAGGAAGAATAACTGTCCTTTGATCAAAAAGCATATCAGCGCTATGGCGAGACTCGTTAAAGGCCCCGCGATCGCCATGAGAAACTCCTTCTTCGGCTCCTTCGGTATTCCCTCTATCAGAGCCACTCCTCCGAATATGAAGAGAACTATTCCTCTAACCTTCGCCCCGAACCTCATAGCGACGAGGGAGTGGCCGAGCTCGTGGAGGAGGATGCTAACGAAGAGGAGTATCGCGGTTGCGACGGAGAACAGCACCCTCTCCACGCCTTCGACGTTCGAGAATCCGAACGGAGGAGGGCTAACGTAGAGGACGTAGACGAGGAATAGGAGTATGAAGAGTAGGCTGAAGTGAACGTAAACGTCTATGTCGAATACCCTGCATACCCTGATGGACTGCTTCATGATCGGTACTTCTCGTCAAAAATTTAAATCTGCCGTCCTAAATCCTCCATGCCACACAGGTTCAGCCCCGAGCACTGGCGAATCCTCGAATCCGATTGGAGGAAAAGAATACTGCCCGTGGAACCCCTCTTAGAGAGGCTAAGGGATCTTCCGAGGAGGGATGTGGCTTTCGACATCGGGGCGGGGACGGGTTACTTCACCGTCCATCTCGCGAAGATTTTCAAGAGGGTTTACGCGGTGGACGTGAGTTTGGAGATGGCGAGGATTTTGGCCTCGAAGGGTTTGAAGAACGTCGGAATAATAATATCGGAGAGACCGCCCAAGATAGATTTCGAGGTGGACTTCGTCCTCTTCGCCGACTCCCTTCACGAAATAGAGTGCAGGGAGGAGTACGCGGACTGGTGCTGCGAGCACGCGAGGACTTTGGCGGTCATAGATTGGAAGAAGGACTGCGAGTTCGGGCCTCCGAAGAACGAGAGAATAGATGAGAAAATCGTGAGGGATCTGTTCGATTGCTTCGAGTTCGAATCGATCGACGCTTACGAGTGCCACTTCTTCCTCTTCGGCTACAACTCGAAGAACTCGAAGAAGTCAGTCTCGTAGGCCTCTATCTTTCCCATGTCGGCGAGCTTCGTCAAGTTGGGATCGATCGGGATTTCGACGAAGAACGGTATCCTATACTTGGCCGACAGCTCCCCTCCCTTCCCCTTCCCGAAGATGTATTCTCTGTGCCCGCACTGGGGACATTCGTAGTAGCTCATGTTCTCCACAAGCCCAACGACCGCGGTCTCAAGGCTTTCGGCCATCTTTATCGACTTCTCCACTATCATCGCCGTTAGATCTTGTGGCGCTGTCACTACGACGACGCCCTCGGGCTTGACCTCCTGAAGAACGGTGAGCGGAGCGTCTCCGGTTCCGGGTGGGAGGTCGAATAGCAGATAGTCGAGCTCGCCCCAGTTCGTTCTTCCCAAGAAGTCCCTCATTACCCCCGCGATTAACGGCCCCCTCCATATGACCGGCGACTCCCTCGAAGGAAGGAAGAACTGGATCGACATTATCCTTATTCCGTATCTGTCGCTGTAAACGGGCTCTATGCCGTCCTCTCTCAGCACAGGTCTTTTCTTCTCCACTCCGAATATCTTGGGAATGCTCGGCCCCAAGAAGTCGGCATCGAAGATCCCAACGCTGTGCCCCTTCTTGGCAAAGTGTATCGCGAGCAGAGAGGTTACGGTGCTCTTGCCCACGCCACCCTTCCCGCTCATTATCGCAAGCTTGCACTTCACCTTCTCGAGCCTCTTCTTGATGTCCTCATCCGTGACCCTCTGCTTCATCATAACCATCCCTCCTCCAAGTTTTTCCAAATTCTAACGATCTCCTCCCCAGCCTTACCCTCGAAGGGAAGCTTCAGCTGGGCTATCTGCTTCGGCAAGTCCTCATCGAACGGAATCCTTCCGACTATTTCAATGTTGTTGCTTCTACAGAACTCTTCAATTTTGGATGTAATATCCAAATTAAGATCGAATTTATTTATCGCAACGAGCGGTTCGATCTTGAAGTGCCTTGCGAGTTCAATTACTCTGACCATGTCGTTCAAGCCCGAAAGCGTCGGTTCGGCGACGACCAAAGCTACGCTCGCCCCTGCAAGAGAAGCTATGACCGGACAACCTATCCCCGCCGCCCCGTCCAAGATGAGCAGATCAATCCCATTTTCCTTAGCGATTTTCTTCGCGATATTCCTAACCTCGTTGACGAGCTTCCCGCTGTTTTCCTCTCCCGGATACAGCAGAGCGTAAACGAAGTCACCGAATTCGGTCTTCGTGATGTATATCTCTCCCCTCTTCTCCGCGACCATCTCTATAGCCTTCTCTGGGCAAGCTCTGTAGCAAAATCCACAGCCCTCGCACCTTATCTCATCGACTTTGAAATCCTTTATCGCATCGAACCTGCAGAGCTCCTCGCACAACCCGCACCGACTGCACTTCTCTTCGACTATTCTGGCCTTTTTCATCCCCTCGAACGGAATGGTCTCTATTACTTCGGGTTTCAGCAGAATGTGGAGGTTCGGGGCATCGACGTCGCAATCCGCTACGACTGCGTTTGCGAGGGTGGCGAACATCGCCGTAACCGTCGTCTTCCCAGCTCCTCCCTTACCGCTTATAACCGTAACCTGCTTCATAGCGACACCGCCCTATCGTAGATCTCCCTGAAGAGATCCTCGTAATCGAACAGCAGCTCTCCTTTTGAATATTTCTCAGCTATGCTCCTGCTGAACGGGATCTTGCCCAGTATCGGTGCCTGAATCTTGCTTTCAACGTCGAATGGAAGGCCATGTTTGTTTATGACCACTCCGAACTTCTTGTCGAGCTTCTTCATGACCTCCATCGCGAGCTTGAGATCGTGGTAGCTGAAAGGAGTAGGCTCGCATACGAGTATGCAGACGTCAGCATCTAAAACGCTCTCTACGAAGGGGCACGACGTTCCGGGAGGGCAGTCGATTATCGCCCTCTTCCCCATCCTCTTCTTTACCTCCCTCATAAGCGGGGTTGGCATGGCCTCGCCAATCTCGAGAACGCCGTAAGTCAGCTTTATGTCGGAGCTAATCTCCACGACCTTTCCAATCGGCTTGTCGACCTCTTCAATCGCATTTCTCGGACAGAAGTACGAGCAAGCTCCACAGCTGTGGCAGAGTTCAGGGAACGTATAGGCTTTGTCCTTTAGCACTACTATCGCGTTGTATTCGCAAACTTCCCTGCAGATCCCGCAGAAGTCGCACTTCTCTTCATCTATCCTCGGAACCTTTCTGTAGACCGTCTCCTCCCTGCTTTCGCCCTTTACGAAGATGTGATCGTTTGGCTCCTCAACATCCAAATCGAATAGGTCTATGCCGTTGAAGTAGGCCAAATTCACAGCTACGGTCGTCTTTCCCGTCCCGCCTTTGCCCGAAGCTACTGCAATCCTCATACCGACCTCCTGTGCCTACCGAACTTCGGATCGCCCGGAACGAGGATCTGCTCGAGCTCTCCCTTCAGGAACTTCTCTACCGCCTCCCTGACTTTCATTCCCCCAGCCCTGTAAACCTTTATTCCCGCCGAATTTAAAACGGAGAGAGCGTTCGGCCCGACGTTTCCCGTCAAAACTACCTCCACGCCCTTGTCGGCTAAAAACTGCGAAACAGCTATTCCCGCCCCTCCACCTCTGACAGCATAATCGTTCCTCACTACCTCCACGTTCTTTATCTCCCCGTTCTCGACATCGACTATCGTGAAACTCACAGCCCTGCCGAAGACTTCAGAAACCTTGTCTTCGAGCCCTCCGTTCGTCGTGGAAACAGCTATTCTCATGAAACCGAATAAGCCGGGGCGGTATTTAAATTTTAGGCAGGCCTAAAGTTCGCATAAGTTTAAAATTCCGAACGTCGAACGGTTTAGGCTATGCTGAAGGCCATACAAGTGATAGCGAAGAACGAGATAGGCGTGCTCAGGGACGTGACGAGCATAGTTGCGGAGCACGGTGGAAACATCACTTACGCCCAGACCTTCATAATAAAGCACGGCGAGCATGCCGGAAACGCCCTAATTTACTTGGAAATCGAAGGAGGGGATTTCGAGGCCATGCTCGATGAGATAGGTAAACTCGAAACGGTCTTGGAGGTTGAGGAGGAGAAGCCGTTCGAGCAGGTTTTCGGTAAGAGGGTGCTAATATTCGGCGGAGGGGCTTTGGTATCCCAAGTGGCGCTCGGAGCTATAAGCGAAGCGGACAGGCACAATCTTAGGGGGGAGCGCATCAGCGTGGATACGATGCCGATAGTCGGGGAGAAGGAGTTGGCCGAAGCGGTTAGGGCGGTGGCGAGGTTGCACAGGGCGGAGGTTTTGGTCTTGGCCGGTGGTCTTATGGGCGGGAAGATTGCGGAGGAGGTAAAGAAGCTCAGGAAGAGGGGGATCCCCGTCATATCCCTCAACATGTTCGGTAGCGTGCCCAAGGTTTCGGATTTGGTCGTAAGCGATCCCGTCATGGCTGGAACTCTTGCGGTGATGCACGTCAGCGAGAAGGCGAAGTTCGACATGGAAAGGGTGAGGGGAAGGAGGATTTAATCGAAACCTTGATCTATCTTGAAGTTCAAACGCCCTCCGTGCCGGAACTGAAGGCCTTCGCCGAGGTGATAAAGCCCAAACAGACCATGCTACTCATGGTAACGTGCGTAGTTTCTTACCTCATAGCATCGGGCAACGT
>CAZQJR010000178.1:0-10110 GCA_964592825.1 uncultured archaeon
AATAGTGAACATATGCTCCGGCGACATAGGAGTAGTTGCTGCGAAGAAGTACGACTTGGAAGCTTGGATGCCCGCCCAAGGGAGATACAGGGAGATGGTTTCCTGCTCAAACTGCACGGACTGGCAGAGCTACAGGCTGAACATAAGATACGCTGAGGAGAGGGGTAAGCCGACGAAGGGTTTCGTCCACACGCTAAATTCTACGGCGATAGCCACAACGAGAGCGATTACAGCTATAATAGAGAACTATCAGAACGAAGAGGGGAGGGTGGAGATTCCGAAGGTGCTTAGAAAGTATTTGGAGCCGATAGAGTGCGCTCCGAAGGAATACATAGAGCCGAGAAGGTGATCCGAGTTGATGCGTCCGGTTGAGATAGAGAGAAAGGCTTTCGATTTGATGGCTTCTTCCATAAGGAGATACGAGTTTTTGGATAGTTGGATCGTTGGAGGGAGAAGGATAAAGCTCCCCTTCGAAAAACCCGCGAAACCCGGAGATGAGTTCGTTTTCAGGACGGTCGTGAACGTTCCTAAGGATAGGCTGACTTGGTTCCTGAAGGTCTGCATGGAGGGAAACGCTCTGCTGAAGTTGGACGGCAAGAGCTACGCTGGGATCGACGACGTCCACACCTACGTCCCAATACCTCCGGGAAGGCACGAGATAGAGATAGTCGCGTCCCCGCTCACGATGTTCGGATATCACAAGTGGCGTTTCAAGTTCGAATACGCGATGCTCGTCGGAATTCTATGGGAACCCTATTCCCTCGCCCAGAGGTTGCTCGATCTCGTAAGCTTCATAGAGGTGATAAGGGAGGAGGAGCTCAAGAACGCGATCATGAAGGAGCTCTCCGACATCCTCGTCAGGGTGAGAACGGTTCCGAGCGTCACGCAGATAACCCTCCTGAGGATGCTATGGTACGACGGGGGGTTGGGGATAAAGGAGCTCAAGATCGGACGTTTCGACGTTAGAGAGGTCAGACCGGATTACATGTTCCTCTCAGCCGTTTACGGTTTCGGAATACTCAAGGGAGAGATCAGGGACATACTGAAGCCGGAGAGGGCGAGGTATCTCAGGGAAATGGATAGAGTCGAAAAGGAGCTCAAGAGGGCTCTATCCAAGTTGAGAAAGGAGTTCCCGAAGATCGGTAAGGCTTACGCCTTCGGTCACGCGCACATAGATGCAGCTTGGCTTTGGACTTACGACGAGACCAAGAGGAAGATTTTGAGGACGTTCTCCAACGCGGTAAGGATACTGAAGAGGTACAACGTCAGCTTCGCCCAGAGCTCCGCTCAGTATTACGAGTGGGTCGAAAGGGAGGATCCAAAGCTCTTCGAGGAGATAAGGAAGCTCGTCGAATCGGGCAAGTGGATACCCGTCGGTGGTATGTGGGTGGAGAGCGACGTTCAGCTCGTGGACGGGGAATCGCTCGTCAGGCAGTTCCTGTACGGTCAGAGGTACTTTTTGAAGAAGTTCGGGAGGATATGCAGGATAGGATGGCTTCCGGACACCTTCGGCTTCTCCGCATCCCTTCCTCAGATAATGAGGAAGAGCGGGATAGAGGTTTTCACGACGTACAAGCTACTCTGGAATGAGAGAAACGAATTCCCATACCACGCGTTCGTTTGGAGGGGGATAGACGGTACGGAGATACCAACGCACATAATGATGAGCTACAAGGCCTCCATGACGGCCAAAAGCCTCTACCAGCACTGGAAGATGTACAAGAACAAATACGAAGCCCCCTTCCTCCTGTACGCCTACGGTTACGGGGACGGGGGAGGTGGGATAACCCTCGAGATGGCCGAGATGCAGAGGAAGATGAACGAACTACCCCACATTCCGAGGGTGGTGAGGGGAAGGGAGGAGGATTACGTGAACGAGCTTAAGAGGTGCAGGGATCTTCCGACTTGGGAGGGAGAGCTCTACGTGGAGGCACACAGGGGAACGTACACGACGAACGTGCACATGAAGGAGCAGATGGTCAAGGCGGAATCCGTGCTCAGAAGTGCCGAGATATGGTGTTCGATTGCCGAGATGCGAGGGAAGATGGAGTATCCCGCCGAGGAGATTAGGGAGCTATGGAAGAGGGTTCTGCTCCACCAGTTCCACGACGTCCTGCCGGGATCATCGATAAAGGAGGTTTACGACTGGGCTATAAGGGATCTGAGGGAAGTTATAAGGAAGGCTGAGGAGATAACGGAATCCGCCCTAAAGGCTTTGGCGGAAGGGAAAATGCTGGTATTCAACGATCTGCCTTGGGAGAGGGTGGAACTGGTCAGGATCGGTGGAAGGGACGTTTTGGTCAAAGCGGTTCCGATGGGATGGTGCGAGCCGGAGCAGGTAACGGGATGGGTGCAGGTGAGGGAGGAGGAAGGGAAGATAGTGATGGAAAACGAATATTTAAGGGCGATAATAAACGAGCACGGGGAGCTCGAATCTCTCTACGACAAGGAGAACGACAGGGAAGCTTTGAGGGGAACGAGCAACGTTCTCATGGCGCACGTCGACACGCCGGGAATGTGGGACGCTTGGGACGTGAACGAGGACTTCCTAATTCAGGGAACGAAGCTCGAAACCTTGGAGAGGGCGAAGATAGTTCGGGCGGACGACAGGGTTTGCGAGGTCAGGGTGGTCAAGGGGTACGGGAACTCGAAGCTCGTTCAGACCGTTAGGCTGAAGGCCAAGTCGAAGCTCTTGGAGTTCGACACTGAGGTCGATTGGAAGGATAAGGAGATCCTGCTAAAGGCTTGGTTCAACTTCAACGTTCACAACTGGAGTTCATTCTACGAAATACCTTACGGTGTAATAGAGAGGCCTTCGGTGAGGAACACCCCGTGGGAGCAGGCGAAGTTCGAGGTTCCCGCTTTGAGATGGGCGGACGTGTGCGACGGGGATTACGGTGTGGCGATAATATGCACATCCCGACACGGATACACGAACTGGGACTCCAAGATAGGGCTAAGCCTGCTGAAGTCGCCCATATACCCCAACCCGTGGAGCGACCTCGGCAGGGGACACTTCGTGTACTACCTCTACCCGCACGAAGGGGATTGGTTCGAGGGGGAGGTTTACAAGAGAGCGATGGAGGTCTGGAGCCCGCTTAGGGTCGTGGTGGGAGAGAAGGGAGGAGAGAGTTGGAGTTTGCTCGAATGCGAATGTCCCGTTATCGTCAAGAAGAGCGAGGACGGGGATGGTTACGTGCTCAGGATAGTCAATCCTTCGAACGACGAGACGGAGTTGGAGCTCCCCTTCGAATGCGTCGAAACCGATCTGCTCGAACTCGAAAGGGGAGAGAGGGTGAAGAGAATAAGGCTTAGGCCGTTCGAGATCAAAAGCCTGATGTTCGGGTAGGACAAACTTTATTAATTCTCCACGACCCATCGCTAAGTATGGCGAGAAAGAGGAAGGCGAGGGTCAAGGACAAGTGGAGTCAGAAGAAATGGTACACTCTCATCGCTCCGGAGTATTTCGGGATGGCTGAGATCGGCGAAACGCCCGCTGACGATCCGAACAAGGTGATAAACAGGACCGTCGAGGTGACGCTCGCTGAGTTGACTAACGATTACTCAAACCAGAACCCGTACAAGAAGCTCATATTCAAGGTTTACAGGGTTTCGGGAGATAACGCCTACACGAAGTTCCACCGCTTCGAGATGATGAGGGAGTACATCAACAGCCTCATAAGGAGGAGGACGAGCAAGATAGACGATGTGATAGACGTAACCACCGCCGACGGTTACAAGCTGAGGGTCAAGCCCGTTGCTTTCACGATAAAGAGGTGCAAGACGTCCCAGAAGAGCGCGATAAGGAAGATAATGAGGGAGATTATAATCAACAACGCCAACCAGAAGAACTTCGTCCAGTTCCTTCAGGAGTGCATTCTCGGAAGAATTCCCTCGGAGATATACAAGAACGCCAAGAAGATATACCCGCTAAGAAGGGTCGAGATCAGGAAGATAGAGCTTCTCGCCGAGCCCAAACAGGAGGAAGTTCAGCCCGTAGTCGAGGCGGAGGCAGTGGCCTGAAATGGATCATCCCCTCCACTGCCTTCACTGCGAAGGTTTGGATTTGAGCATCGAAGAACCCAAGCACCATCCCTCCTACGAGATCACATCGAAGTGTAACCTAAACTGCGTCTACTGTTACTCCAAGGTGGCGCTGGCAAAAGGAACGGCCCCCAAGCCCGGTTATTACGGAGACGAAGATCCCAAAGCCATAACGATATCCCAGTACGGGGAGCCTCTGCTTGCTGGAGTAGAAACGGTTGCGAGAGTGATAGAGGGTTTGAGGGAAAGGTTCGGGGACGTCAGAATCGATCTCCAGACCAACGGCACCTACGACTTCACGCCCCTCGACGGTCTAATCGACATAGCCATGGTGAGCTTGGACGTGGCGAGTCCGGAGACGTACAAGACCATTACGGGCGTCGATGCGTTCGACAGGGTTGTGGAGAACTTGGAAAGGGCTTTGGATATGGACTGCGTGCTGACAGTCAGATCCGTCTATCTACCGGGAATAAACGATTCCGAGCTCGTAAAACTCGCTGAGATGCTCGGAGAGATGGGGGTCGATGAGCACTTCATTCAACCATGCTCCGTTTACGATGTCGGCAACTTAGAAAGGCTCGGATTCGATCTGAACAGATCCGAAAGCCTTTACGATTATCTCGAGATGGTATCGAGGTGTGGAGAGTTCGTGAACGCCGTTATTCCGGGGTGCATAAAGGTGGTCGTCGACGAGATAACGAAGCGGTTGGAAGATCCGAGCGACCTGAAGTTCGTGAGGAGAAGGGCAATCGCGAGGGAACCGCCTAAGATCAGGAGAGATTGGCGATTCTCCTTTCCACATACCTCCCCCTAAGCTCTATCTCCCTCGCCCTCTCCAAGACCTCGTCCGCCCTATCGTACTCCTCCCTGTACCCCTCCACGAACGCCTCCTTCAACTCCTCCCAGTTGTCGAATCCGGCCTTGAGTGATTCGAAGTAAACGTGAACGTCCACACCCTTGGGCTCCACCCTATCCTCTATAAAGGAAAGACCGAAGTCAACGAAGTATATCCTGCCGTCGCTAAGGATCATGTTCATCGGAGTTATGTCGCCGTGAATTATTCCCGCCCTATGCAACCTCGCAACCATCCTGCCGATCTCCCTGCTTATCTCCGGGCTCATCACGTTCTTCACGGGCTCCCCCTTGATCCTCTCCATCACTATCTTGTCCCCTTCGACGTCGAGTATTATCGGCGTCGGAACGCCGTGCCTTCTCGCCAAAGCGATTATCTTCGCCTCGGTTCTCGTTCTGCTCTTTCTCAGCATCTCGTCGAGCTTGGGATGCCTGTACCTCTTGGGCTTTCTGATCTTCTCTACCACGTTCTCGTATATCCTCACCTCCGCCTCCCCGCCCAAGTAAACCCTCAGCAGTTCGCCGTACTCCACGCCGTTCACCCCCTATGGGGAACGAACCCGTACTTCTCGTATATCCTCCGAGCCTTCTCGGACTTTAAGAACTCGAGGAACTCCTCCGCGTTGTTGGGATTCGGAGCGTTTTTCAGCTTCGTGGCGTAGTAGTTTACGGAATCCCTCATGTCCAGATCCTCCCCCACCTCCACGTGCTCCAAGGGAAGACCTCTACCCTCCGCGTAAATTGCCTCCGTAGCCCACACCGGGCCGACGTCGCATACGCCCTTCATCAACCTCTCCGGAGTTTCCCTGTGATGAACCGTCGTGAGGAGGGTCTTACCCGCCCTGACCTTCTCCTCCATTATCCTCCTAACGAGCTCCTTCCCTCCCGCTCTCCTATACATCTCGATCGTGTACTTCGCTATGTCCTCGTTCTCAGGATTCGGCTGAGAAATCCTAACGTCCTCCCGCCCGAGATCCAGAACGGACTCTATCCCCGCCGGATTGCCCTCCGGAACCATCAGAACAATCCTGTTGTGGAGGTAAACGAAGTAGTCGTCGATCAAACCCCTCTCCTTAAGGACGAGCATGGAATCCTCGCTGACGGACGTGTAAACGTCGGGATTGCCGGGAAGAATCGTGTCGCCGAACTTGGCGCCTCCGGCGAGAATCTGTCTGAGCATGAGCCTCGGCGGTAAGGTTTCGCAGAATATCCTCTCCACCCCCGTCTCCTCCTTAAAGGCGTTTAAGAGCTCCTCCATCACCATGAACTGATTACCGGCCATGAATATTACGAGCTCCGCATCGTTGGGGTCGCCCCTAACGTCATCCCTCCTGCTCACCGGTATCTCCGGCATCTCCATGCCCCAGAGTTCGAAGTGTTCGCTAATAACGTTTTCGATAACTATTCTTTCAATCCTATATCTTATGAGTAGGGGCCCCTGCGAACTTTCAATCCTCTTATTATTATTAGAGGGGTGTGCGATATGAGGGTTGAGATAGATTTAGAGTGGTGGGAGATCGTGTTAATATTGTTGTTCCTCAAATTTTTTTTGTTTGTTCAAGCTGGCTTAATCTCCACCTCCACAACGTCCCCCACCCTTAGCTCGAGCTCGACGTATCTGTCGTACTCCATCGTTATAATGGAGTCGAACCCCATCATCTCCTCTATCTTCTTGCTAACCGCCATCCCCATCTGAACGCTGAACTCTATTATTCCCGCCGGGTTGGTCAGGTCGGGCTTGGGAACTATCTCCCCCCTTTCCAACCTCTTCAGAAATAGGACGACCGTGTTCTCGTCCCTCATCTCTATCCTGACGATCCTGAACTTCATGTTGGGCGGTCGATCCCACCCTATATAAATCATATCAGCCCCAAAAACTCCAACGCCTCTACCACCCCGTCCCCGTCGGCCTTCGAGGTGACGAGATCCGCGACCTCCTTCAGCTTAAGATCCGCGTTCGCAACCGCAACTCCGAAACCCGCGACCTGAAGCATTTCCACGTCGTTCTCCGAATCCCCTATGGCCACGAAGTCCTCGGGACGGATCCCAAGCCTCTCCGCTATGAACTCCAGCGCCCTTCCCTTGCTGACGTCGGCGTCCATTATGTGGTAAGCGAATCCGGTATCGACTATCTTCACGCCCTCCGGCAAAAGCCTCCTCGCCTCCTCTATTGGGAAGTTCCTCCTGACGCACACCTCGGACTTCCTGTATTCCAGATCCAAGAACTCTACGTCGAAGTGCTTAGCCAGTATCTTCGCCGCCTCCATGCACTTCTCCTTGTCTCCGAGCACGATATCCTCCCCATCGTAGCTGAACTTGACCACCCCTCCGTTCTCGCATATTACGATGTCCGACACCCCTATCAGCTTAGCGGCAGTCCTCGCGAAGCACGGAACGTTTCCCGTGGCCAAAACTACGGGAATCTTCAATTTCCTCAAAGCCTCCACAGCCCTGCAGTTTATCGCCCTCTTCTTGTTCGTCAGAGTTCCGTCTATGTCCACAGCCAAAGCCTTCGCCTCGAACACTTCTCAAGCTCCTACGCAGGAAATATATAACGAACGGAAGAGGAGGGGTGAAATGAAACACCTCGAGTTCAAGCACAGGTTCGAGGAATCGCTGAGGAGCGGAAAAAAGACCGCCACGGTAAGGTTGCAGTGCCCATTCAAGGAGGGTCAGGAGGTTTTCGTCCACTGCGGGGGGAAGATAATAGGAACGGCGAGGATATTGAAGATAGAGGAGAAAAGGTTGGACGAGCTTACGGAGGAGGACGCGAAGGCGGATGGGTTTTCGAGTTTGGAGGAGCTGAAGGAGGAGATCAGGAAGATATACGGAAATCCGGAGAAGGTTTACGTCATAAGGTTCGAGTTCAGGGGATTCAAGAAGGGCATAAACCCGCACGAGATGTACTACGGGGACGCGGATCTCGTCGAGGTCGCGAAGCTCGCTTTGGAACACCTGAACCTAAGCGACGCGGACAGGAGGATACTCGAAACGTTCGTCAGAACGGGGAGCATAAGGAAGACGGCGATGAGATTGGGGAGCATCAAGATGAGGGGCGTGGTGAGGAAGATTTTGAGGAGGTGCTACAACGAGCTCAGGAAGAGGGGTTTGATCTAAATTCCGAACAGCTTCAACGTGAGGACGAGTGTCCCCGTACCCAGCAGATCCATTATCGAAGTTATTATGGGTATTCCGACGTTGTCCGGGTCGAGGCCGAGTCTGTAGGAGAGAACGGTCAGTTCGTAGGAGACTATGTTTAAGATTACGACAAGAATCTGCCCGGCCAAAACGGTTATTGAGAGCATGACGACCGTAGGAACCGTCGGGATGCGCAGGAGGAAGTTGAGGGTTTGCCCAAGTATCCCGACCATGGTGAAAACGACGAGGCCGAGGAAGTGGTTCATGACGAACAGATCTACGACCTCCCTTTCTGGAACAGTCTTGGGTCTCAACTCGCCCAAGTGAAGCCAAGAGGAAACCTTCGCCGCAAGAATGCAACCGATCACACCCCCGTCTTCGAGGAAGGGTGGAATTATGGTGAGTATTCCCGCTATGGCTATCAGGCTTTCGACCTTGTCTCCGAGCAGAGTTCCTGCTCCGTAGTCTATCACCGCGCATATGGATAGGACTACGAGCATCTCCCTAACTATCCTCCTCGCAACCTCCCCCTTTCTGCTCTTAACGAACAGCAGAACCATGACCGCAACGACGAATCCCAAGAACGCCAACTTCAGATACATCGGTGTTCTGAGAACGAGCTCCACCGCCACGTAGATGAAGGGCATCGTCACCATGTCCCCCGCGAGGGTTACGAGGGGAGAGGTTATGTTGTCCGGATCCCACCCCCATCTGTAGCTGCATATCGCTATGAGGATCGTCGCGGGAATCATGAAGCACGCGGAGAGAATCGTCGCGAGGACGGACACGACCATCAGGTTAACCGCGGAAACGAATCCGAACCTCTCTATTCCTATTAGGGAGGCTATGTAGGAGCATACGATCCCGTTGACGAGGCTTAGGAGAAGAACCAAGAAGAGGGAGGCGGAGAGGTTTTCCTCTATCAAGGGATCGAGCCTGAGTTTTGGCTCTATCCTACCCATGTGCAGGTAAGAGCCGAGCCTCGAACCCAAAGCCCCGTAAACGTTCCCCCTCATATCCGCGCTCGGTGGAATCAGAATTATCAGGGCGGGGATTATTGAGAACTTCGGGGAGAGCTTGCTACTCAGAACCAAACCGGACACGAGATCTCCGAAGGTGCATAGAAACGATGCGAACAGGCTTTCCTTGAACGACCTCCAGTCCAAAAGGCTCCCCCCGTGTTCCGTTCGGAAGGTGCTTAAAAACGTTATCGGAATCGCTTATATTCCCAAAGGAATCAATCGATTCGTGCGGTTCGTTTACGGGCCCGTTCCGTCGAGGAGGCTCGGAAGATCCTTAGGAGTGAACGTCATCCCCTTCAAGACCTGCAACTACTCGTGCGTTTACTGTCAGTTGGGAAAGACGACCAACCTTATCAACGATCGAAGGAGCTTCTTTCCCAAGGAGGAAATTCTCGAAGAACTCGAAAAGGTGCTGGAAAGGGTGGAGGCTGATCACGTAACCTTCGCCGGCGAAGGGGAGCCTACGCTGTGCGGGGATCTGGGCTGGTTGATAGGGAGGATAAAGGAGATAACCGACATTCCCGTGGCGGTGATAACGAACGGATCCCTGCTCTACAGAAGGGACGTGAGAGAAGATTTGGCCTCGGCGGACGTGGTAATTCCGTCGCTCGACGCAGCCGACGAGAGGACGTTCAGGAGGATCAACCGCCCCCACAAGGACTTGAGCGTCGATATGGTGATAGAGGGACTTGAAGAGTTCGGCGAGGAGTTCGAAGGGAAGTTCTACATCGAGGTAATGCTCGTCAAAGGTTACAACGACGACGAAGATGCTCTTAGGAACATAAGATCCGCTCTGGAAAGAATAGAGCCCGACGGCGTGTACCTCCTCACTCCGATAAGGCCTCCGACCCTCAACGTCGAGCCCGCGGATGAAATGGGAATCGTCAGAGCCCACGCAATTTTGGGAGATGTCGTGGACGTAATCGATCCGGAAGTGGGCGAGTTTTCGACCGAGTGCTTCTCCTCCGTCGAAGAGGCGGTTAGGGCGATTCTAAGCAGACATCCAATGAGGGAGGATCAGCTTAAGGAATTTCTCAAGAAGTTTGGAGAAGAC